>JBBAQV010000100.1:0-3733 GCA_040400125.1 Burkholderiaceae bacterium | reverse complement strand
ACACTAAAGTTAGGGGCGCTGTCCAAGGTCAATGCTCCGATGAGGCCGAAGCCGCTCGCGCCGATTCCTGTTGCGTATGTATACATGGGGATTTCTCCTGTTGTGTATGAGGGCGAAGCCCGAATTGATGTTGTTGAGGGGCAGGTGTGTATACGCATAACCTCACGAGATGTAAGGGCATGCGTATGTGTTGAGTATACATAAGTTGTGTATGTGTTGCGTATACACAAGAGTTGTGTATGTGTTGCGTATGTCGGGGCGTGTTGTGTATGAGGGCGAAGCCCGAATTGATGCGATTTATACGCATAACCATGAGGGGAGTAAGGTCTGTCAAATTAGCTGTCAGAATAGGGGGCTTGCAAGTTGTTGATTTACAAGGAGATTTTGTATTCTGCTAATTTGACAGGATTTCTGGAGGGTGGGGCGGGTTTTTGGACTTGTGAAAATCTAAGGGTTTACCCTATGTGTGTATGCTTTGAGGGTTGAGCGGCCCGCCGTCCCCATAGTCCACGAAAGCCTCGCGTATGCGTACACCCTCTAAAACATATACAAATTATACAAATTATACAAATTGTAATACTAGCAAATCAAGAAACCTAATGGAATCAAGGGCTTGGGCGAGTATTACAATCTGACAGCTAATTTGACAGAAATGTTGTGTATGGAAATCCTGTCAAATTACTAGGGTTTACCCTTGTTGTGTATGCAAATCAGCCGATTTCTTTTTGTGTATACGCAACTTCCAGCTTGATGGCTCGGGATGCGTATGGTTCACGCGCCCACTTGGTTGGGCATGAAGCCCACTTGCTGGACGCTGAGCGGTATGGAACAGGGGGCAAGCCCCCTTGCAGTCTGCGCCCCACCTCGCCGTCCCTGAAGGGCGGCATGGGGGCTGGTTTGTTGATGAAGTGGGTTCGGGACATTAGGCGACAACTTCGTTGGTCGAATCGTTGGCGATGGCCGCAACAAAACCGAACACGAAAGCCTTTTCACCTTTGAGGGTCACGGGGTCGCCGGACTTGGTGCGCTTGAGGTCATACACAGTTTTGACTTGCTTGCACAAATTGACCAACGTCTCTTTGTTGATTGGGCCGGACTGAGGGATGGCCGCAGAGACCCAATCGAGGTTTGCCTTGGGGATGAGGCCGCAGGTCAGAATATCGGTCACCAAGGGGCGATATTGCCCGTTCTGGAGCTTGGACAGCATGAGGCCGGCGGCGATATTGGTGCGAGCTTCACGGCTTGCGAAAGCGATGGCCCGAGCGAACGAACCGGCTTTGCCCTTGGCGTTCATTGTCACCAAGCCACCATTGGCGGCGTTTTCGTACACGGACAGTTGCATGGATGCGGACATAATTTCACCTTTGAAAGTTGATTGATTGGCTTGATATCTGCACACTCAAAACGAATGAACAGATTAAAGCCAGCGGGCATAGCTTGTAAGGCATCATCCCGCTGGTGCGGCGCTTGCTTCACTCAAAGCGCAAAACATTAGGGCCCATAGTGTTGAGGTCAACTCAGCACCGACACCCTCAAAATAAATTTTTAATGAAAAAGTCTCGATTATTAAAATTCGGGCATAGTGTCAGGCTTGACGGGCACGTCATACATTCGATGGGCTGACCCCATGAACGTGATAACACCCCGCACGGCGTGACGCACGAAAACTAATAATTGCTTTTTAATGAGCGAGAGACTGAGCGGGCGATACCGCTACATATCAGGCGGGCTTGCTACTCGCTTGCCTTACCCTACACACTAGGCGGGCTTGCTACCCCACCCCCCACAGGCCCCCCACCCCCACCCCCCGCCGCCCCCTGCCTTACGAGGCGCTCAAACACCAAGTGCCAAAAACCCACATACACAACTAATTTACCCACCACCCCTTGTTGCGTATACGCAAAAAATAAAAAAGCCCCTATAATCCACATACACAACACTTAGGAGCCCCCTGTGAAAGACGCAACCCTGACCAGCCGCGGCGCGCGCCGCCGCAACTTCTACCTCCCCGAAGCGCTCATGGAGGAGACCAAAGCCCTTGCCGATCGAAAAGGCGTTACCATGGCCACCGTGGTGCGCACGGCCCTCGAAAAGTACCTCGCAGCCGTTAAACGCGCCGAAACCAAGCCCGCGGAGGCATAAAAACCATGCACAGCGACGACATTCCGATCGACGACGAGCCCTTGGGATACGGCTGGACGCCTGTTTCCATGGTGGAAGTGCCCCCAGAAATGGTGGTTTCCATCGCCATGGGCCTCGAAGAACCCGACGTCATCGCCTCCCGACACGGTTTTGCAGGCGAAAAATGGACCAAATTGCAGGCTTGGAAGCCCTTTTTGGACACTGTGGCGGCCCAGCGCACTGAGTTCGAGAAATCGGGCCTGAGTTTTCGCATCAAGGCCGCCATGAAGGCCGATCTGCTGGCCGACAAGCTGTTCGTGGATGCGATGGGCAACGACGTGACCCTCATGCAGCGCATGGAGGCCACCAAACTATTCGCCAAGCTGGGCAATTTGGAGCCCAAAGAGGAGAAATCCGCTCAAGTCGGCACCACCTTCGCCATCAGCATCGACCTCGGGGACCGCAGTGTGAACCTCAGCGGCCAAAAAGTTGCCGACGCCGTCGACGTGACACCTCGTACCCTCGAGCCAAAATACGTGGACCCGTTCCACCTGACATCCGAATGAACAGCACCTACAAGCCAACAGAGACCCAGCGTGAATACATGCTCAACGAACAGTACGTTCGCGTGCTGGCGGGGCCTGTGGGCGGCGGTAAATCCGTCACTTGCGTACATGAGCTCGTTCGACTGGCCTGTGGCCAAGCCCCCAACGCCAAGGGCATACGCAAAACACGCGCTGTCATCGTGCGTAACACGGCCGACCAGCTGGCGCTGACCACGAGGAAGACCGTTTTTGACTGGTTGCCGCCCGGAGAGGCCGGGGTGTGGAAGGCCGTGGAGAAGACGTTCACTCTGAAGGCCCGACTGCCTGACAACACCTTGGTGGAGAGCGAGTGGCTGTTCATCGCGCTCGATACCCCTGACGACGTGCGAAAGGCGCTGTCGCTGGAGACCACGTTCCTGTGGGGCAACGAAGCTCGGGAGCTGCACCCTGACGTTGTCGACGGCCTGCTGGGTCGTCTGAACCGATACCCGTCGATGAAGGACGGTGGGCCCACCCGGTCGTGTGCGCTGTTCGATACCAACATGCCCGATGAGGACACGTGGTGGCAGGACAAAATGGAGAGCCCGCCATCCAACTGGGCCATCTACAAGCAGCCGGCGGCGATTTTGAAGCCGGAGGTGTATGCGGACAAATTCGGCGAGCAGCCCGAGGAAATCCTGCTGGACAAGGACGGGGGCGAATGGTGCGTGAACCCCGAGGCGGACAACTACGACAATTTGCCCAAGCAGTATTACCCGAACTTGATCCCGGGCAAGACCGAGGACTGGCTGCGGGTGTACCTGCGCTCCGAGTACGGCCGGTCGCTCTCGGGCACACCGGTGTACGAGAAGACGTTCACGGCAGATTTCCACGTCTCGGAGACGCCGCTCATCGCGGTGCGAGGTGAGGACTACCCCATCGTCATCGGGGTTGACTTCGGGCGCACGCCGTCGGCCGTGTTCAAGCAGCGAGACCCCCGCGGGCGCGTGCTGACGCTGGGCGAGCTGACGTCTGAGAACATGGGTATCGAGACGTTCATCCGCACGAAACTCAACCCGTACATCGCG
>JBBAQV010000099.1:0-3739 GCA_040400125.1 Burkholderiaceae bacterium | reverse complement strand
ATTAAAAGAACGTCGAGATAGGAGATCTTGAGGAACTCTGCGATAAGAAAGGCGGCCGCACCCAACACCGGGGGGGAGATGATGGCACCAAGCCCGCCTGCCGCGAGAAGACCTCCTGCAGCATTGCGTTCATAGCCCGCTTTGATCAGCATGTTGTGGGCGACCGAACCAACGGTCACCGTGGTGGCCACACCAGAGCCGGAGGGGCCGCCAAGCAGGAATGATGAAAGCACGACGGTTCGACCCACACTGGAGGTGCGTCCGCCCATGGCTGCAAATGAGAAATCAATAAAGAATTTTCCGGCGCCACTGAATTGAAGGAAGGCGCCAAAGATCGTGAACAAAATAATGAGCGTTGAGGAGACATCCACGGCCGTGCCAAAGACCCCCTCGAGGGTCATGTACATGAACCCGACCAGCCGGCTAAGGTCATAGCCCTTGTGGGTCCATGGGGCAGGTAGAAGGTCGCCAAATAAGGCGTAGAGCAAAAATGCGATGGTGACTGAAAGGAGAATCCATCCGTTGGTTCGACGTAAGGCTTCCAGAATCAGCAGGATAAAAACAGCCCCAAACACGACGTCGGTCGTGAGCGGGAAGGTGTTTCGGTCGCCAAAGCTGTCGCCCCCCATCACGGCATAGACATACGCTACGATGGCCAGACCCGCAAAGGCGATGTCCCAGATCATGAGCCGGTTTTTAAACCGCATGGCGATCGGGAAGGTGAGAAAGACAAACACCAGCACCAAGGTGACGTGCGTCATCCGAAGGATATGGGCCGGAACAATGGCATAGGCGGCATACAAATGAAAAAGCGACATGGCCACGGCGACCAAGGTCAGGCTTACCCCAAGCCAGCCTTTAAAACTGCTTGAATCACCTTCCTCTTCTTTAATCAGGTTCTCCACCCGCTGCCGGGTCTCGGCATCAAGCGCTTCTTCGGGGGTTGCGGCGGAAGGTGTGGAGGAGGTGTTCATACGATGTCCCTATTGAACGGATGAGCCATGCGGAGGGTGATTCACGCAATCTGCATCGCAACGTCTGGAAGCAGAAGGCCCGCGTTGCGGGCCCTCATGCCTTACAACCAATGAGCTGAAAAACGATTAGAGCTTGCCGCCTTTTTCCTTGATGTACTTGGCCGCACCGGGATGGAAAGGAATGGGTGACGAGGCCTGTTTCTGGTTGGCGATGGTCACGTTTTCGTATTCTTTGTGCACGGCGACCAGTTCCTTCTTGTGGTCAAACACGGCTTTGACAATCTTGTAGGCCTGGTCGTCGGGCATGTTGGCATTCACCAGAAGCACGTTGGCGACCGAGGCAATCTTGTTGTCGGCCTTCATGCCGGAATAGACTGACTTGGGAATGACGTCGGCGTAGTAGAGATTGCCGTACTTCTTGTTCATCGCGGCCACAGCGGCTGAGTGGTCGATCATCTGGATGGTCGTGCCAGGCGTGCTGGCAAGGTCCGTCACCGCAGCGGTGGGAAGGCCACCCACCCAGAAGAAGGCATCGATCTTTTTGTCTTTCAGTGCGTTCACGGATTCGGCTGCACCAAGACGCTCGCGGGTCAGGTCTTTTTCTGGGTTCAGACCGGAGGCCTCGATCAAACGCAACGCCATCACTTCGGTCGCGCTGCCCGGGCTTCCTGTGGAGACACGGCGACCTTTCAGGTCAGCCATGGTCTTCACACCCGTGGCTGTGGTGGACACCACGTGCATGCGGTTGGGGTAGAGCACCAGGAGGGTCTTCATGTCGACCTTGCGGCCGGCGAACTTTCCTTCACCTTTGGATGCATCGAGCGCGGCATCGACCATGGAGAAGCCGACATAGGGCTTTCCGCTGGCGATCAGATTGAGGTTGTCCACGGAACCGCCGGTAACCTCCGCAGTGGCCTGCATGCCTGCAACGTGCTTGGAGAGAACCGCAGCCAGTCCACCGCCCATGGGGTAGTAGACGCCACCGGTTCCACCGGTTGCAATCGAGATGTTTTGAGCGAAAGCGGTACCGGCGGTGGCCAGTGCAATCGCGGTCAGAAACTTAGAAAAGCGCATGAAAGGTCTCCTTACGAGCATTTGATTTGAAAGGTTAAGGGTGTCAGGAAGGCCCCTTCTTTTCAAGGGCTGTAGGGGCTTAGAAACCTAGGATAAGTACTAGTTTTGCCCAATTCCATGGGGCTTTGAACGGCTTGTCCCATCGGGGTTAAGCAGCGATTCGTGAGGAGAACCTTAAGATAAGGTTTTCTCGTCAAAGGCCTTTGAAATGTTGCAAACACTTTGTGTGGTGGGCGGTGGAACCATGGGTGTGGATATTGCGGCTTCGTTTGCCGCCCACAACTGGGCGACGGTGATTGTCAATCCCCCCGACGAACGTTCGGCAAGCATTCCTGATCGATTCCAACAGGCACTTGCCCGCATGGGTGCCAGCGCCCAACAACCCATGAGCTGGGTGAAGACGCTCTCGGAAGTTGATTGGCCTTCGGTCAACCTTGTGATTGAAGCGATTCCCGAAAAGCTTGAACTCAAGCAGTCCCTGTTTCGCGAGTTGGAGTCAATGGCGTTGCCCGATATTCCTTTGTGCAGCAATTCTTCCGCGCTCCCCATCAGTTCCATTGGCCGGGGACTCAAAAGCCAACATCGGATGCTTGGAACCCATTACTTCATGCCAGCTCATCTTGTGCCGGGCGTGGAGGTGGTCTGCTCTGTTCAGACCAACCCCAAGGTGGCCGATCAGGTGGCCGCCATGATGTTGAGTGTGGGAAAGGTGCCCATTCGAGTGAAGCAAGACCTCCCCGGTTTCCTGGTGAATCGTTTGCAGCACGCTGTTTCGCGTGAAGCGCTGAAACTGATTGACCGGGGAATCGCCACGCCCGAGGACATCGATGCCGCCGTGCGTTTTGGCTTCGGGTTTCGTTACCTCGCCGCAGGCCCCTGTTTACAGCGCGACCATGCCGGTCTGGATATTCACCTTGCGGCCGGCGCCTCAATCTATCCTGATCTGTGCAATGACGCCGAGCCCAGTGAGATCTTGAAGACCCGGGTTGCGCAAGGCGCAACGGGAATGAAGGCTGGTCGGGGCTTTTATGATTGGACCCCCGAAGAGATGGCGGCGGAGCGGAAGCGTTACGAGGACCTGCTGACCGCCGCAAGTCGATTGCTGGCCGAGGAAATTAAGGCTCAGACACCGGGCATCTGAAACTTTTCGCTCGTCAACGCCTGAAGCAGATCGGCATGTTGGGCGGCCGTGAGTTTCACCAGGGGCGGGCGCAGTTCGGCCCATTGAGGGTCGCCTGAGTAGTGGGCCATGGCCGCCTTCATCGCGGGGATCATCGGGCGTGACTGGAAGATGATCCGAATCTTGTCGAGTGCAGCCTGCTGAGCCTCCGCGTCAGCCGCCTGCCAGTTTTCGGCAAGCGCGGCAATCGCGCGTGGGTTCACATTGGTCGTGGCCGAGATGCATCCAGCACCGCCAGCGCGCATTGTGCGAAGCAGAAACGATTCGCTGCCGGCATAGACGCGAAAACCGTCCGGTGCAAATGACTTCAGCACTGACTCTGTGTAGGACCAGTCACCGGAGCTGTCTTTGATGCCAACGATGGTCTTCGGGAAGGTTTTGATCAGACGCTCAAGCAGCGCGAGCGAAAAACCAACCTTGGTCATCGGGGGGATGTTGTAGACGTAGATCTGCAGCTTGTCGCTTCCCACGGCTTCGATGATCTGGGCGAAATAAGCGAAGAGGCCGTCGT
>JBBAQV010000098.1:0-3794 GCA_040400125.1 Burkholderiaceae bacterium | reverse complement strand
GTGCTCGATGGCCATGGCCTGAAAACGCTTAAGGCAGCTGGCGTGAAGATTGCCATTCTGAGTGGCCGAATGCATTCGGCGACAACGCGACGAGCCCATGAACTTGGCTTCGACTTGGTCATTCAGGGAGAAGAACGCAAGGGCGAAGCTTTCGATCGCTGGGTGAAAGCCGAAGGCGTTGACCCTTGCCATTGCGGTCACATGGGTGACGATACCCCCGACCTGGAGCTCTTTGCCCGCGTTGGTTTTTGCGCCTCCGTGCCTCATGCCGTCGAGGCCGTGATGGCCAAGGCTCATTGGGTCTCGACGCGCGCAGGTGGGCATGGTGCTGTACGGGAATGCTGCGACTTCATTCTGGAGAGCCGGAATTGAGAACCGCGGAGTGGGGGGGTCACGTCATCTCCATCGTCTTTTTCGCGATCCTTGCGGTCGCGTCATGGGGGTTAAGCGAAGTGCTTCAACGGGGCAAAATCAGTGAAAACAGCGGGCTCGCAAGCGGCCCAAACGCCGTGATCGATCAGGCTCGTATCGTCCGCAGCGACGCACTTGGCCGACCTCATTACCGAATTGAGGCGGCACGTATCACCCACAGCGACCGTGATGATCGAAGCGTGTTTATACAACCCTTCATGGTCTCACTGGCCCCGAACAAACCAGCCACCTCCGTCCGAGCCAACACGGCTTCGGCCACACGGAACCAAAATCAGATTGACCTCTCTGGAGATGTGCTGATTACCCGACCAGCCTTCGCTGATCAGCCCGCTGCCAAAATTGCCACGCCGCGTGCCACACTGCTGATCAAAGAAGAACGTGCCACCACCGATGCGCCCGTATTTGTTCAGCGCGGGGGGGCAACCCTTCAGGGAGTTGGCATGACCTTTGACCAAAAGACCCAGCGAATTGACATCACCTCGGAATCTCGGATGGTGGTCCCCAGGGAGAAGAATCGATGAACCACTTGACGGTCCCCATTCAGAATCGCCGTTGGGCGATAGTCATGATCCTGGCAATGGCTTGGCTACCCCTGTCTTCGGCCATGGCCGAACGTGCCGATCGTGACAAACCAACCTTCATCGACTCCGATCAGCTGAATCACGACGAACAGCAGCAGATCACCATCTTCACCGGCAATGTGGTGCTGACCAAGGGAACTCTCATGATCCGTGGTGACCGGATGGAGATGCGTCAGGACTTGGACGGAAACTATTTTGGAGTGATCACGGGACGGCCGGCAAGCTTTCGACAGAAACGTGATGTTGGCAATGAGTTCATGGAGGGTGAGAGCTTGCGGCTGGACTACGACGGACAGCAGGAAATCGTGGTGCTCACCGACCAGGCCGTCATGCGGCGCCTGGAGGGTGACGTTCTCATGGATCGGATCTCTGGCGACCGTCTCACCTACAACAATATGACCGAACGTTATTCGGTGGAATCAACCCAAGGGCAGGGTCGGTCACGCATGTTCCTGATGCCGCGAAAACCCAATGCCGCCGCCCAGCCAGCCCCCTCAAACCCCACGGCAAAGCCCTAACCAACAACCATGACCAGCCCAAGCTCGCTTGACATTCGACAGCTGCGAAAAGCCTACAAAGGACGCACCGTGGTTCGCGATGTCTCGATGACGATCACCAGCGGTGAAGTCGTTGGTCTGCTCGGACCCAACGGTGCAGGGAAGACAACAAGTTTTTACATGATCGTAGGACTGGTGCGATCCGATGGCGGCGAGATCTGGATGGACGGAAAAAACCTGGCCTCCTCCCCCATTCATCAACGAGCCAGGCTTGGGCTTTCCTACCTTCCCCAAGAGGCTTCGGTGTTTCGCAAACTCTCGGTGGCCGACAACATTCGCGCAATCTTGCAGCTTCAACTGGACGATCAACAGCGCCCGCTGGCGCCCCCGGCCATCGAAGAACAGCTTGATGAACTTCTGAGCGAGCTCCAGATCACGCATCTGCGCGACAGCATGGCCATCTCGTTGTCAGGGGGAGAACGGCGACGCGTTGAAATTGCCAGAGCCCTTGCAACAGCACCACGCTTTATTTTGCTTGACGAGCCCTTTGCTGGCGTGGATCCGATTGCGGTCATTGAAATTCAGCGCATTGTTCGCTTCCTGAAAAGCCGAGGTATTGGCGTCTTGATCACCGACCACAATGTGCGGGAGACCCTTGGCATCTGTGACCGAGCCTACATCATCAGCGAGGGAGCCGTACTGGCCAGTGGGTCCCCACAAGAGATTGTCGCCAACGCCAGTGTCCGCAAGGTCTATCTTGGGGAACACTTCCGGATGTAGCGATCCTGAGCCTTCGCTATGAAACCATCGCTCGGACTTCGTCACAGCCAACAGCTCGCGCTCACCCCCCAGCTTCAGCAGTCCATTCGGCTGCTTCAGATGTCCACCGCCGAGCTTGAGCAAGAGGTGGACAGGTTCCTTGCAGAGAACCCACTGCTTGAGCAAGAAGATGGGCCCCGTGAACTGGTGCAAACGGGGGATAGGCATCCCCAGATCCAAGAGCCGCAAGCCGCAGGCGCTAACTTTGACGGGCCATCAGCAAGCAGTGCGCCGGAAGCAGCCAATGATTCCGGTCGAGATGATTTTCCAGCCTCGGACCCCTGGCCCAGTTCGGCCCCACGAGGTGGTGATGATGATTTTGATTGGGCCAGTCAGCAAGCTGTGCCCACCCAGCTGCAAGACCACCTTCGAGAGCAGATGCTTGGTCTCTCGCTGTCGCCACGGGACCAGCTTTGGCTCGGTATTTTGATTGATTCACTCGACGACGATGGCTACCTGCGCGATGAGCTTCATGAAATTGAGGCCAGTGTTGCGGATCTTTTTGAAGAAACCTTTGGTGAACGGCTCGACGACGACGAGCAGCTGTTCGGGCTCACCCTTTTGCAGAGCATGACCCCCACAGGCGTGGGCGCACGAAGTCTTCAAGAGTGCCTCGGGCTTCAACTGGCCGAGCTCGAAAAACGCCTTCCTGAAGGACGGCAAGGTGCTGGCGATTGCACCCGTGATGCTGCGCTCAGACTGACCCAGACTCTGGTGAAGAACCCCTCTCTTTTGGACCTTCTTGGGAGCCGGGATTTTCAGTCGATATGCAAACAAGTTGGCTGTGACCGTGCCGCCCTCAAAGAAGCCATCGACCTCCTTCAGTCCCTCAATCCCAAACCCGGGGACGGGTTTCAAGACAACACCGCGGGTATCGTGATTCCTGATGTGATTGCCTACAGGGCTGCTCAAGGCGCAGGCCCGCACTGGCAGGTTCGACTCAATGAATCGGCGGTGCCCCGCCTGACCATTAATCCAATGTATGCCGAAATGATCAGGCATGACCGGGCAAGCTCCATGACGAGTCAGCTGCAAGAAGCCCGTTGGGTGATCAAGAATATTCAGCAGCGTTTCGACACGATTTTGCGGGTGGCCCAGGCCATTGCTCTTGAGCAACAAGAGTTTTTTGAAAAGGGTGAACTCGCCATGCGCCCATTGGTCCTAAGAGAAATTGCGGAACGATGCGGGCTTCATGAATCCACGGTTTCCAGAGTGACTACCCATAAGTACATGCTCACACCCAAAGGCACCTTTGAGCTTAAGTATTTTTTCGCAAGCCATGTGTCCACCGACGACGGCGGCACCGCCTCATCCACAGCCATACGCGCCAAAATCAGGCAATGGATAGCCGACGAAAATCCAAAAAAACCCCTTTCCGATCAGCAACTTGCCGATCGCTTCAACGAGGAAGGGGTGCGCGTTGCGCGCCGCACGATTGCAAAGTACCGAGAAGCGCTCAGAATCG
>JBBAQV010000097.1:0-3808 GCA_040400125.1 Burkholderiaceae bacterium | reverse complement strand
CACTGGGTCGGTAGCTCAGTCGGTAGAGCAGCGGACTTTTAATCCGTTGGTCGCGAGTTCGAGTCTCGCCCGACCCACCATCAAAATCGGGGCTCTTCCCCATTCCCTCGAAGCGCTCCTGAACTCAACAAGGCCCTGCGGTTGCCCTGTCAATCCAACGCCATCAGCACCAACTAGAGCTTTGCAAATGCTGCTGCCATTGCGCTTTCAACCTTAGGCGCTTCTTTGGCAGGAAGGCCTGCTTTCGATTTTCTGCCCACATGTGGAGCATCCGACGTGAATCGAGGTCTAGTTTCGTTCCCATTTCTGAGATGTCTCTCCGCCGGTGGGTCATCCAGCCGCATCGTCAGTGCAATCCGCTTGCGATCGAGATCAACCTCAATCACTCGGACACGCACCACCTGCCCTGTCTTAACCACCGTGTGAGGGTCCTTGACAAAGCGATGGGCAAGCGCCGAGACATGAACCAGACCGTCTTGATGAACCCCAATGTCAACAAAGGCGCCAAATGCAGCAACATTCGTGACCACGCCTTCCAGCACCATGTCGGGCTTCAGGTCTTTGATGTCGCGAATAGTCTCGGAAAATTCGGCGGTCCTGAATTCGGGTCGAGGATCGCGCCCTGGTTTTTCGAGCTCCTTCAAAATGTCCTGGATCGTAGGCAGCCCAAAACGATCGTCGAGATAGTCGCTGGGGCGAATGGCTCGAAGCACGTCCGAGCGTCCCATCACGGCCGACAGAGGCTGCTTAATTTTTGCGATGATTCGCTCCACCAACGGATAAGCCTCTGGGTGTACCGACGATGCATCCAAAGGGTTGCTGCCATTCGGAATTCTTAGAAAACCTGCGGCCTGCTCAAAAGTTTTGTCTCCGAGCCTTGCCACCTTCTTCAGATCCTCTCGGCTTTGAAAGGCACCATACCGGTCACGATGGCTCACAATCTGCATGGCAAGGCCCGAGTTTAAGCCCGAGATTCGTGCCAACAACGGCGCTGAAGCGGTGTTGAGATCAACCCCTACCGCGTTAACACAATCTTCGACGACAGCATCGAGTCGTTTGGCCAGCTTGAACTGGGAGACATCATGCTGGTACTGACCCACACCGATGGATTGAGGGTCAATTTTCACTAATTCCGCCAAGGGGTCTTGAAGCCGCCGTGCAATCGAGACAGCCCCTCGCAACGAGACATCGAGATCGGGAAATTCGCGAGCTGCAAGCTCCGAGGCCGAATAAACCGATGCGCCAGCTTCCGAAACAATGATCTTTTGAATTCTTGCGGCAGGACAGGCCTTGACCAAGTCAGTCACCAAGGCGTCGGTTTCACGACTGGCCGTTCCATTTCCGATGGCAATCAACGTGACCTGATGCTTCACAACTAAGGCTTGCAGGGCGGCCAAGGATCCCGCCCAGTCCCGCCTTGGTTCGTGGGGATAGACCGTGGTGGTGTCGAGCAATTTCCCGGTGGCGTCGACCACCGCCACCTTACAGCCGGTTCGAATGCCTGGGTCAATGCCCATGGTGACATGAGGCCCTGCAGGCGCTGCAAGCAGCAGGTCTTGAAGATTTCGACCAAAGATTCTGATGGCCTCTTCCTCGGCGCGGTCTCGAAGCGCGCCCATCAGTTCAACCTCAAGGTGCATCGAGATCTTGATCCGCCAGGCCCAGCGAACCGTCTCCAGCAGCCAACGGTCCGCAGGGCGCCCTTGATCGTGGATACGAAAGCGCTGTGCGATTCGTTGTTCACAAGGATTGACCCTGGGCTGACTGGAATCTTCATCAAGATCTGAGTCCAAGACCAGCGCAAGACTGAGCATGCCTTCGTTTCGGCCTCGCATCATGGCCAAGGCTCTGTGCGATGGGATCTGCGCCAAGGGCTCGACAAAATTGAACCAGTCTCGGTACTTTGCACCCTCAATCTCTTTGCCGCGTACCACCGACGATCGAACATGGCCATGCCCCTGCATGTGATTCCTTAGGCCGGCAAGAAGCTCCGCATCTTCGGCAAAGCGTTCCATGAGAATCTGCCTGGCACCTTCCAGCGCAAGCTTGGTATCGGTGATTCCGGCCTCTGGGTTGAGATACCCAAGAGCCACGGTTTCGGGGTCGAGACGGGGGTCTTCAAGAAGCGCGATGGCCAGGGGCTCGAGGCCGGCCTCGCGAGCCATCTGCGCCTTCGTTCGACGTTTCGGTTTGTAGGGCAGGTAAAGGTCTTCAAGCCGCTGCTTGGTGGCAGCAGATTCGATGAGTGCTTGCAGATCCGGTGTCAGTTTGCCCTGTTCACGAATACTGACAAGTATCGCGCCACGACGATCCTCGAGTTCCCGAAGGTAAACCAGACGCTCCTCGAGCTGACGTAGCTGAGTGTCATCTAGCCCTCCGGTGGCTTCTTTTCGGTACCTGGCGATGAATGGGACTGTTGCGCCTTGGTCAAGAAGTTCGACGGTGGTCGCGACCTGCTGCGGGCGCACGCCGAGCTCTTCGGCGAGCTGTTCAATGATGACGTTCTGCATAAGGTAAAAGGGATTCTACAACCCCTACAATACTTACTTGTCTACCTTATCTCGGAACCCCACAACCATGGCCATCAACGCGTTCATCATCAATGCCAACACCAAAGAAGTCCTACCTTTGCCGGTTTCGGGCTCCATCGACGAGATCATCACTCTCATCCAGGTCCCAGCCAAAGATCTGGGTTTCGATGAAATTGACGACAACGGCGACCGTCTCTACTTTGACGAGGCCTGCTTTATCAACGAAAAGCCGGGTGCTGGGCGTTTTCGCCTGGATACCCTTCCCCCTGTTTCAGGCGTGGGTATTGTGGTGGGCTGGAACGCTTCGACCGACCAGATGTCTAATGCGGTGGTTCTTTTGGAAGCCTTGAAATCCCGCGTGAGCTTCCTATAAATTAAGGTTCACGGCCTCTCTTTTCGGCCGATCTTTTGAAGAAGGATTAGGAATCCATGAAACGAATTGCACTTTTTCTGATCACCAACCTTGCCATCATGCTTGTGCTTGGCGTGGTGATTAGTGTCTTTGGCCTGGGTAATGTTCTCGATGCACAGGGCGTCGGGCTCGACCTTGGGTCGCTGCTGGTTCTATCAGCCGTGGTCGGCATGACGGGTTCGATCATTTCTCTCGCCATGTCCAAGTTCATGGCCAAGAAAAGCACCGGCGCTTATGTGATCACCTCACCACGAAACGAGACTGAACAGTGGCTCTTCGCCACTGTCGAACGGCAAGCTCAGGCCGCCGGCATCCGCATGCCCGAGGTGGCGATCTATGACTCGCCAGACATGAACGCATTTGCCACCGGCATGTTTCGCAACGACGCCCTGGTTGCGGTCAGCACAGGGCTTTTGCGTGGCATGAGCCGCGATGAAGTCGAGGCTGTATTGGCACATGAAGTCAGCCATGTGGCCAACGGTGACATGATCACACTTGCCCTGATTCAAGGGGTTGTCAACACCTTTGTCTTTTTCCTTTCCCGCGTCATTGGTCACATTGTTGACCGCGTGGTCTTCAAGACCGAGCGTGGCCACGGCCCGGCCTACTGGATCACGGCCATTGTTGCCCAGGTTGTGCTTGGCATCTTGGCCAGCGCCATCGTGATGTGGTTTAGCCGCCAGCGTGAGTACCGTGCCGATGCCGGCGGCGCTGACCTTGCTGGACGCCAGAAGATGATCAATGCGTTGAAGCGCCTTCAACAGTCGGTCAATCAGCCTCACCTGCCCGAACAGCTCGAGGCCTTCGGAATCTCAGGTGGCATGGGCTCCGGGTTCAAGCGCCTCTTCATGAGCCACCCCCCGCT
>JBBAQV010000096.1:635-3896 GCA_040400125.1 Burkholderiaceae bacterium | reverse complement strand
AAGGCGGACAAACTCGCCGTCAGCACCATCGCAAAAAACCAGCCCACTGCGGCCAAGATTATTGATCGTTCCGGCTGGAAGTGAGGCATTCGCCGATGGTTCCGCTCATCATTCGCTCGTGATTCGCTTCTGACTTGAGCGAAAGTGGATTTGCCCCTAAGGTATCGGCTTATGTCCATCAAGCCGATACCTCATCAAAGCATTCCTGCGGGACGAAGGCCTCGTCTTTCAAATTCATTGCACCGGCTGGCGGTGATGGGGATCATTCCCATCATCACAGCGGCCATGGGCCTTTTCCCAGCACCCTCGGCACTCGCCAAAGGGCGGGCGTCGTCTCAAACGAGTCAATCCTTGCAGCAGCAATGTGCCGACGAAACCACGCAGGCCGAATACTGGATTCGCTGGGCGACAGAAACCAAACAAGACTGCATGGCAAGCCACAGCCAGGCAGACGATCGTCGGTCCTGCCTTGCCCAGGCAAAAAAACATCTGGCTGATCTCGAAAAAGAACACGCCGCAATCTATACAAGCCAAATCAGCAGCCTTCCTCCCAGCCATCCTGTCGTTGTGAACCTGCTCAAAAAACTTCGCAGCAATGCTCAGGCCGCGCAAGCGGTCATTGACACGGATCAAGAACCGACTCGAATTTCTCTAGTGAGACAAGAACAATGCCTAAATCAACGCTGATTCACCACCTTTTTAAGCCGCTCACGCTGTCGTTGCTCGGCCTTACCGTCCTTGCTGGATGTCAATCGACATCCATCCAAGACAGCTCTGGCCAGCCCAACGCTCAGGCCGAATTCGAGCAACTTGTCTACCTGCAAGACTTCCCCATTCCCAAAGGTGCCAAATGGGATTCCCAGAAAACGCTCATCCTTGGCAGCGGCAAAGGTTGGACCGGTCGACTGGCCTTCTCAGCGCCGATGGGTGAAACCGAAGCCTTCCAGTTCTTTCAAGAACAGATGACCAAACTTGGCTGGCAGCCCATTTCACTGGTACGAGCCAAGACATCGATTCTTGCCTTCACGCGAACCGATCGCGCGGCATTGGTTGAGGTCACCGGGCAAATGATGGGCGGCATCGTGGTCAGCATCACCGTCACGCCGCGGTAAACGCATCAAGTGGCAATGGCTCGCCGATGACCCATCCCACAGCTGTCTGGCTGGATGCCGCAGGAATCAGCCTGAACCGTGAGCGACAAGCACTCAGCAAGCAGGATCTTCACAACACCCTAGGAGTCCTCGCTCCCGGGTCCGAATCGGCGATACGGATTGCACAATTTCGCGGCGATGTTTTTCAAGGTCGCCTTGTGAATCCATCTGAGCAGCGGGCAGCAGGCCACTGGGCCCTGCGTCAGGCGATTGATTTCGATGGGCTTTTAGAACTTCCGTCTGAATTTTCACCGCAGGGTCGCGACCTCATCCCAGAGATGAAAGCGACCCACCAACGGATGGCTCGTTTTGTTGAAGCCGTGCAGCGTGGCGACATACGGTCCACCAGCGGCATGCCCTATCGACAGATTGTGCACCTTGGCATTGGGGGTTCCGACCTTGGTCCTCAGCTTCTCATTCAAGCGCTCGGCGAACCCCGATCCAGCGGCCAGACCTCGGCTGGTTTTTCGGCAAGTTTTCTTTCCAATCTGGACTATCACGCCACCGATCACTGTCTTCGGTCATTGAACCCTGCCGAAACGCTCGTGATTGTTGCAAGCAAATCATGGTCAACCCAAGAAACCATGTCAAACGCGAATCACCTGCTGACATGGATGCACGCCGCCCAGATCAAGAACCCCAAAAACAACTTCGTTGGTGTCACGAGTTATCCCGAAAAAGCCACTTCCTGGGGAATCGATCCCAGTGCCTGCTTTCATTTTGACCAAAGCGTGGGCGGACGCTATTCCATCTGGGGACCGGTATCCCTGGCAGCCAGGCTCGTGCTGGGCAATAACCTGGTGGACAAATTCCTGTCGGGTGGGTTAGCCATGGACCACCACTTCCTCACCACGCCGCTGTCTCACAATCTGCCGGCCGTCATGGCCGCCACGGATTTCTACAACCTTCGCCATCGCCGACTGCCAACACTCATGGTGTCAGCCTATGACTCTCGCCTGGGGTTACTGGTGCCCTACCTTAAGCAACTCTGGATGGAGTCATTGGGTAAGCATGTGGATCGCGATGGCAACCCGTTGCAAGGACCGTCATGCCCAATTCTCTGGGGTGATGTGGGCACCAACGCGCAGCACGCGTTTTTTCAGCTGCTGCACCAAGGCGCACAGGGCGTAGCGGTTGAACTGATTGGTACCCTCACCCCCGAACACCAAGACCCGCAGAGCCATCAGGCGCTGCTTGCCAACCTGATTGCTCAGGCTCAGGCATTGTCTGTAGGAAATCCAGATGCCGACCCTCAGAAGAGCTGTTGGGGCGGTCACCCTGTGTCCGTGGTGATGCTCGATCGGCTTGAGGCCCGGGAACTTGGGGCACTGATTGCGCTTTGGGAGCATCGGGTGCTTTGCCTGGCCGCAATCAACAACATTAACCCGTTTGACCAGTGGGGTGTCGAACTGGGCAAACAGATCTCGAGACAGGTTTTGTCGGAATTCACAACACCAGACTCGAATCAAAGCATGGTGGATCGTGCAAGCAAGGACCTCATTCGCTGGGTTCTCAATAAAAGTCTTGATACGTAAAATAAAAACACGACGCCCGCGAGATCACCAAACATCATGAGACCCAGCTCGGTCAGGCTAATCGAATAACCCGAGCCCATGGCGTTCCAGAAGGCCGCATGCAGCAGGGCGTTGAGCGCGCTGTAGATCAGAATAATTCGCGCAAGCACAGGCAGCTCGAACGAGAGTTCTTTCGATCGACTCGTGATCACGACGATGGCATAAGCCAAACCTATCCCTGCCGCAGAAGCCGTTGCATTGCCCAAGGCGACAAGGAGTGAGTCGCCGACAAAAATAATGCAAACAACAAAGGAACCAATCGCCACCCCAAGCGCTCCGGCCAACCCGGCGACAAGGACAGCTACGACCCGAACGAAGGCAGGAAGGTAGACCAGCGAGACCCGGTCGGGGACGACTTCCCAAAGGGGCGTGAGCATTTCACTGAGAACAAAAACGAGAGCGTAGGCCGCTGAAAACAGCACAGCCCAACGAAGTGGGCGATCGGGCCACCACTTTCTGGATGGTGTCGCCATGATCGGCCAGAATTAAGTCGATAGGCCCTCGGCCCAGAGCCGAGCCTTTTGAGAAAGCTTGGC
>JBBAQV010000096.1:0-625 GCA_040400125.1 Burkholderiaceae bacterium | reverse complement strand
CAATGCGTCGCCGAGTGTCCGAGATGTCGACCTTCACCGCAATCAGGCCCTCTCGCTCAAGTACCGAAAGGCCCTTGTGAATGGTGGCCGGAGAGGCCACATTCGACTTCATGACGATGGTTTGAACAAACATGGGGCGGTCTGGCGAGTGATTCACCACAATCCACTCCAAGAGACGCTGGCTTCGCTCGTCGATCGAGCGATAGTCCGTGTCTGAGCTGACGGCGTCAACCAGCTGACGAAGATTTAACCAGGCATTCATGGGCGTTGTCATTTTCTTCATAAAAATTAGGGTTAATGGTAAAAACGTGGGGATTGGTTAAGACCCCTCCGCATCCAAAAAGATCCCTTGGACTGTGGCGTTATTATTGCGCAACCGGCCTCGAAAAAGCTCTCACCCCAAGATTAATTCCTATGAATCAATCCTTTGACGTCACCCTACAGAACGCCCAGGGTCAGACTTGCATTGCACAAGCATGGGCGAAGGTGTCGGCGCCTCTTGCGCCAAGGGAGAAGTTCGAGGTTCGCGAAGCCATCAAGGAAGAACTCAGACGCCGAAATGCCGTTCTGATCGCCCACTACTATGTGGATGGAGACATACAAGACCTTGCGCTCGAAACCGGGG
>JBBAQV010000095.1:0-3907 GCA_040400125.1 Burkholderiaceae bacterium | reverse complement strand
AACAAAATAAGGTTGTCCCGGTGGATGAGTTCTTGCTCTTCCACAAACCCCAAGAGGGATTCAATGTCTGACGACGGCTTGCGCATGATTCGCCGAATGTCGGACGCACCATAGTTCACCAGGCCGCGAGCCACCGCCTTGCCGTCCGGCCCCAAGCAATCGACGACGTCGCCCCGTTCAAATTCACCCTCGACACCCACCACCCCGATAGGAAGAAGGCTTTTGCCTTGTTCGGCCAGCACCTGCACAGCGCCCGCGTCCAGATTCAGACGGCCTTTAAGCTGAAGCTGATCCGCGAGCCATTGTTTTTTTGCAGCGATCGGGGCCAGATCCGCGACAAGGCAGGAGCCGATCAATTCGCCTGCAGCCAGTCGAGTCAGGACATCCGTTTCTTTTCCACTGGCAATCACGGTGGCCGCACCACTTCGAGCAGCACGCTGGGCCGCACGAACCTTGGTGGCCATGCCACCTGTGCCAATGCCTGAACCCGCACCGCCGGCCATTGCCTCGAACTGCGGATCGCTCGCCCGGCCGTGATGGATCAGCTGTGCATCAGGATTCTTTCGCGGGTCAGCGGTGTAAAGCCCAGACTGGTCGGTCAGAATCACCAAGACATCGGCCTCGATCAGGTTGGTTACCAAGGCCGCCAAAGTGTCGTTGTCGCCAAGCTTAATTTCATCCGTGACCACAGTGTCGTTTTCATTGATGATCGGCACAACACCAAGACTTAACAGCGTGTTGAGCGTGCTTCGCGCATTCAGATAACGCCTTCGGTCGGCAATGTCTTCATGGGTCAGAAGAATCTGTGCTGTTTTCAGCCGCCACTTGGAAAAACCGGATTCATAGGCCTGTGCAAGACCCATCTGCCCCACAGCAGCCGCGGCCTGAAGTTCATGAATGCCGTTGGGCCGACTGGCCCAGCCCAGACGCTTCATGCCTTCGGCGATTGCGCCACTGGAAACCAAGACGACCTCGCGCGCCTGGGACCGCAGAGCCGCGATCTGGGCGGCCCAGCGGGCAATGGCTTCGGGGTCGATGCCGCGGCCTTCGTCGGTGACCAGGCTTGAGCCGATCTTCACCACCCAACGCTGGGCCTGGCGAATCACTTTTCGGTCAGTGGAGTTTTTACTGTTCATCGCGGCTTGGCTCCGCAGAAAAAGAGGCGCCCTCGGTGAAACGAACATCAGGCTTGGCCGATTCGATTTCAGCAATGCGTTGGGCATCCAGCCATTGTTGGATGTCTCGCATCAGGTCTTCGCATCCCTGGCGGGAAACGCCAGACACCACATGGATGGGCATTTTGGTGCGCAAAGCCGTTTTCACGGCCAAGGCCAGTGCTGCCTGTTCCGATGCGGGAATGAGGTCTGATTTATTCAGCACCACCCAACGCGGCTTACCGGCAAGGTCTGGGTCGTAACGTTTAAGTTCTTTCACGAGCACTTTCATCTCGGCGACAAGATGCTTGGCCAGCGCAGTGATGGACGCCTGGTCGGTGATGACCCAGCCCGGCGGCTGCATATCAACAAGATGCAGAAGCAGGCGAGTGCGCTGAAGATGTCGAAGGAACTGATGGCCAAGCCCCGCGCCGTCTGCCGCGCCTTCGATCAGGCCGGGAATGTCGGCCATGACAAAACTTTTGGCGGGGCCGGTGCGAACCACGCCCAGGTTGG
Organism: Burkholderiaceae bacterium; assembly: GCA_040400125.1. GTDB lineage: Bacteria > Pseudomonadota > Gammaproteobacteria > Burkholderiales > Burkholderiaceae_A > Lacustribacter. The sequence continues at coordinate 2,237 of JBBAQV010000095.1, read as the reverse complement.
GATGAAGGGTGGTGAACGGGTAATCGGCGATCTTCGGACGGGCGTTGGAGCAGGCAGTAATTAAGGTGGATTTGCCCGCATTCGGCATGCCCAGCAGACCCACATCCGCCAGAACTTTTAATTCCAGTTTGAGTTTGCGATGCACGCCTTCGGTACCTTTGGTGGCCTGGCGTGGTGCACGGTTCGTGCTGGATTTGAAATGCAGATTTCCCAGGCCACCCTGCCCACCTTTGGCAAGAACAATCTGTTGGGCGTCCATGAAGAGATCAGCCACGAGTTCCCCTGTTTCAGCGTCGGTGATGACCGTGCCCACAGGCATGCGCAAGACAATGTCTTCGGCAGCGGCGCCGTAACGATCCGAGCCTTGACCGTGCTCACCGCCTTTGGCGCGGTGAAGCCTGGCATAGCGATAGTCGATCAGGGTGTTGATGTTACGGTCGGCGATGGCCAATACCGAGCCACCCCGGCCGCCATCACCACCGCTTGGGCCACCCTTGGGAATAAATTTTTCACGACGAAAAGCCACAATGCCGTTGCCGCCATTGCCCGCGTGGACTTCAATTGTTGCTTCGTCGATAAATTTCATAGGTTCAAATGAAAAGCCCCGCTTTGAGGCGGGGCTTGATCGTCACAGCAGGAGAAATTTCCTGCGTTACTCGCCCACCACACTCACGGTGGAGCGGTTCAAAGCGCCGCGAACAGAAAACTGCACCTTGCCGTTGGTGAGAGCAAAGAGGGTGTGGTCTTTGCCGATGCCAACGTTCGTGCCAGGGTGGAACTTGGTGCCACGCTGACGAACAATGATGCTGCCTGCTGCGATGGATTCGCCACCAAAGACTTTCACGCCCAGGCGTTTTGCTTCTGAATCACGACCGTTTCGCGTACTGCCGCCGCCTTTTTTCTGTGCCATGGTGATGGGCTCCTAGTTCAACGGGCTTTGATCAGCCCTTGTTAATTTGGGTAATGCTGAGTTCGGTGTAATTTTGGCGATGACCCTGGGTCTTCGCGTAGTGCTTACGGCGACGATGCTTAAAAATACGCACTTTGTCGTGGCGGCCCTGGGAAAGCACCGTGGCTTTCACGGACGCGCCATTGACACGGGGGGCTCCGACCACCACCGAATCGCCCTCGCCAACGGCAAGCACTTCGGCCAACGTCACTTCGGCGCCGACTTCAACAGCCAGCTGCTCGACCTTAAGTTTCATGCCAGCGGTTACGCGGTACTGCTTGCCACCGGTCTTGATCACGGCATACGTCATGGTTCTTGCCTTAGAAATAAATGTCTGAAGAACCCGAAAATATAGCCCTGAGACCGAATTTTGTCAAACAATTCATGGGGTTGGCTGGGTACGGCTGACCGAAAGAGACCTTAGCCCAGGTCAAGGCTGGCGGCGGCTGAGATGTCATAATTTGCCAGTGAATGCCGTGAACCCCTCAGAATTCGAAGCCCAGCGAGGTCAAACCCCGGGGCAACCGACAGAAAAACCTAGCCCCCACGCCATTGTGGCGGCCGAGATGCTTCGGGTTGACCAGGTCATTCGTGAGCGGCTCGCCTCAGAGGTGGCCCTGATTGGGCAGATTTCTGAATACATTATTCAAAGCGGGGGGAAGCGGGTTCGTCCAGCAATACTTTTGATGGTTTCCGGGGCAATAAGTGCTCACTTACATAAGATTGGGCGCCCCTCCCTTTTGTTAGACAGTCATCGGTCGGCAGTCATGGCAGCCGTGGTGGAGTTTATTCACACGGCTACGTTGCTTCATGACGATGTGGTTGATGAGTCCGGGCTAAGGCGCGGTAAACCCACCGCGAATGTCTTGTTTGGGAACGCCGCCAGTGTTTTGGTGGGAGATTTCCTTTATTCGCGGGCCTTCCAAATGATGGTCGAGGTGGGCTCGGCCGAGGTGATGGCCGTGATGGCAGAGAGCACCAATGTAATCTCAGAAGGCGAGGTCTTGCAGTTGATGAACTGCCAAGACCCCGATGTCACCGAAGATCGGTATCTAACAGTGATTCGATTCAAGACGGCCAAGCTTTTTGAAGCCGCGACAAAGGTGCCCGCCGTTTTGGCAGGCGCTGCGCCCGAGATCATCGAGGGCTGCGCAGCCTATGGCCGGCACCTGGGAACAGCGTTTCAGCTGATTGACGACGCCCTGGATTATTCCGGAGACGAGACCGAGATTGGAAAGAGCCTGGGTGACGATCTGCGCGAAGGCAAACCAACCCTGCCGCTGATTTA
>JBBAQV010000094.1:0-3955 GCA_040400125.1 Burkholderiaceae bacterium | reverse complement strand
CCCGTGGCGTGCGCCTTTGTGAATGGCGGCGTGAATGGGACGCGATGGTCTGGCCTCATGCGAGCGCAGGCTTTTTCAAGGTGAAGCAGAAGATTCCCGATTTTTTGCGTCAGTTGGGAAGCCTGAAGGTTTAACACCATGGCCGATCTTCAGCTGGTTTGGTTTAAGAGAGACCTTCGGTTACGGGATCACGCAGCACTCAGTGCCGCGGCAGCACGCGGCCCCGTTGTGGGGTTGGTGGTCTATGAGCCTTCGCTTTGGTCCCTTCCAGATGCCAGCGGACGGCATGCGGCGTTTTATCGGGAATGCCTGGAAGAGCTGTTACAGGCAAGCGAAAAGATTGGCCTTCGAATGTTGATCGCCCATGGCGAGATGCCTGATCTTATGGTTCAGATCAGGGAAGCCCTGGGGCCCTTCGCACTCCATAGCCATGAGGAGACGGGGAATTGGGAGAGCTTTGCCAGAGACCGTCGTGTTCTTGATTGGTGTCGCGCCAGTCAAACGGTGTGGTGTGAATACCCGCAGAACAATGTGGTGCGAAGGCTTGGTAACCGAGACGACTGGACGCGCATCTGGCAAGAACGAATGACCCAGCCGCGGCTGGGTATCCCGGTGTTGACTGCTTTGTCGGAATCTACCCAGCGAAAGTTGGACACGCTTTCTGAGGCTTTCCGGTGTGGTGATCTGCACCCCTGGGCAACCCTTGCGCAACATGACTCTTGTCCAGGGCGAATTTCAGGCGGGCGAAAGGCGGGCATTCGCTACCTGAAGAGTTTCCTCAACGAACGCGGTGTGGACTATCGCCGACACATGAGTAGCCCAGGCACTTCCGAATATTCCTGCTCTCGAATTTCTCCATACCTCACATGGGGTGCGCTCTCCATCCGTGAGGTGGTGCAGGCCACCTGGGCCGCACGGTCTGACTGGCGTAAGCAGGACGGACACCCCAGACAGCGTCAGATGTTGATGAGCCTGAAGAGTTTCGAGAGCCGCCTGCATTGGCGCTGCCACTTTATTCAAAAGCTTGAGTCCGAGCCCGAGATTGAACTGGAATGCCTGCACCCAGCCACACGGGGGATTCGAAATGAGGGGGTGTTATCTTCCGCCGAGGTTGCTTTGCTTGAAGCATGGCAAAAGGGAAACACGGGGCTGCCATTTGTGGACGCATGCATGCGGTTTCTTAAGCATCATGGCTGGCTGAATTTCCGCATGCGCGCGATGTTGATTTCGTTTGCCAGTCAGCATCTCTGGCTTCATTGGCGGCTTACCGGGCACCACCTGGCAAGGCTTTTTATAGACTATGAGCCAGGCATTCACTGGCCGCAGATTCAGATGCAGAGCGGCACCACGGGGATCAACACCATTCGGATCTACAACCCGGAAAAACAGGCCGGTGATCAAGACCCGGATGGTTCATTTGTTAGGGATTGGGTTCCTGAGTTCACCTTGCCGCAATACCCTGGCCCCGTTGTTGATCATCTTGCAGCCGCAAGACGTGCGAGGGATGTACTTTGGGGTCTGCGCAAAGCGCCAGAATCGCGCACGCAATCTCAGGCTATTTTCAAAAAGCACGGCAGCCGAGCAGGCGGGCGGAACACCAAGCCCGCTCATTCGCCTGAGACGTGTCAGGCGACATTTGATTTTTAAGACTGAAAAGGTCAAGACACAGGCGCGGTTATCTCATGCGGCAAATTATTCGTTAATGTAAAACAGCAGCTTCAACCTCCTTGATAAAAAATATCCTCATGGCTCAAGGTCGGATCAAACGTCTTCAACAAATGATCTCCGCACACCAACGTACGTCAAAACCCTCTGACGTCGTGGTTTGTCCTTTATGTGATCGGCCCGTTCCACCCGCGCTGCGGGATGCCCATCATCTGACGCCGAAATCGAAAGGCGGTGCTGCCACGGTGGTGATGCACCGTGTCTGTCACCGGCAGATTCACGCCTTATTCACTGAAACAGAATTGGCACGACATTATTCAGATGCTGAATCCTTACGCGCCCACCCAGAGATGGCTCGATTCATCGAATGGGTTCGGGGTAAGCCAGAGGATTTCAACCCTTCGACACGACGGAGTCGAGTCAAAGGGCAGCTTTAAAACAGTGACTGTTGGCGTGGTGGCTTTGCTGCAGCATTAAACCGCGGCCTGAGGGTCCCCCAGCAACACCGACTCATAGGCATGCAGGGCAGTTGCGCCGCCCGTGTGCAGGAAAAGCACGTTATCAGTTGGCTTGAAGTAGCCTTGGCGACTCAGTCCAATAAGCCCCGCCATAATCTTTCCGGTGTAGACCGGGTCCAGCAAGATTGCCTCTGTTCGGGCCAGCATCTGAACGGCCTCAATCATGGCTGGGTTGGGCACGGAATACTTCGGTCGCCACCAGTCGCCAAACGACACCACGGCCTCATGGGGAACAGTGATTCCCGTTCCAAGCAGATTCATGATCGCCTGCGCTTCTTTGTGGACCAGCGGATTTTGATCCTGGGGATCACGGCTCACACCAATTCCCACCAGAGGAATCTTGATATTGTTACCAAGAAAGCCCGCCACAAGACCACCGTGAGTGCCGGAGCTGCCGGAACCCACCACAAGGTGATCCATGGGCTGACCCATCTCGAAGAGCTGCTGCTGAATCTCTTGGGCGCAGGCCACATAGCCAAGGCCACCAATCGCGTTCGACCCGCCACCCGGGATGATGTAGGGCTTGCGTCCCTGAGCGCGTAGATCTGCAGCGACAGCTTCCATGGCTTCACCCATGTTCGAGCCACCCGGAACGACTGTGATCGCTTCGACACCCATCAGTCGGAACATGAAGTTGTTGCCGCTGGCCTTGGTGTTGTAGCTGCCCGGAACGCGCTCTTCGATGACGAAACGGCACTTCAAACCTTCCTTCACCGCCGCGGCCAGAGTGATGCGACAGTGGTTCGACTGCGGCGCCCCGCAGGTGATCAGGGTGTCGGCGCCTTGTGCAAGGGCATCGCCCATAAGGAACTCAAGCTTTCTGGTTTTGTTTCCCCCCGGAGTGAGCCCAAGCATGTCGTCTCGTTTGATCCAGACTCTCGGGCCGCCAAGCGCTTTGGTGAAGTTCGGCAGAAACTCGATGGGCGAGGGGCCTACGGTGTAACGACGGCGGGGGAAACGGCTTAAGTCCATGGTGATCTCCGGAAAATCTCGGGGTGGGGCGTGTGTGTTCTCGCACCCCAAGATGCGCGACAATTGAAAGCATGATTATCCTTCGAAAATCCAATGAACGCGGCTTCGCCGACCACGGCTGGCTGAAGAGCTTTCACTCATTTTCCTTTGCGGGCTACCACGACCCACGCTTTATGGGCTGGGGCAATCTGCGTGTGATCAATGAAGACTGGATTGCACCCGGCATGGGGTTCGGAACCCATGGCCACCGGGATATGGAAATCATTAGTTATGTGGTTTCCGGTGAGCTCGCCCACAAAGACAGCATGGGCAATGTGGAGAGCATTCCGCCTGGGGATGTGCAACGCATGTCGGCAGGCACTGGCGTCATGCACAGTGAGTTCAATCATGCGCAAGGCCAGCAGACCCATCTCTTGCAAATCTGGATCACACCGAATCAAACGGGCATCCCGCCCAGCTACGAGCAGAAAACCATTCCGCAGGCCATGAAAACGGGCACGTTGAAGCTTGTGGCCTCACCGGAAAGTACGGCTGCATCAGACAGTTCGGTGAAGATTCATGCTGACGCGAAGATGTATGTCGGGCTTTTTGATGGTGATCAGTCGGCAAGGCTTGCGCTTGACCCAGAGCGTAAAGCCTATGTGCATCTGGTTCAGGGGGCGCTGACGGTCAACGGCCACGCAATTCAAACCGGTGACGCTCTGATGATCGAGCAGGAGACGGAGCTTCTTCTTGGTCATGCCTTCAAGGCCGAGGTGATTGTGTTCGATCTAGCCCCCGTGCCCTAAGCCAGCATGGAC
>JBBAQV010000093.1:0-4015 GCA_040400125.1 Burkholderiaceae bacterium | reverse complement strand
AGAGCTTTTCGGGCGGAAGACGATAGACCTGGGTCAGCAGTTCCCAGGCAAAGTGGATGGCATCGCGCTTGAAGTAGTCACCAAACGAGAAGTTGCCCAGCATTTCAAAAAAGGTGTGATGGCGGGCCGTGTAGCCCACGTTTTCCAGGTCGTTGTGCTTGCCTCCGGCCCGAACGCTTCGCTGCGACGACGTGGCCCGCTTGTAGGGCTTATGTTCGCGGCCAAGGAAAACATCCTTGAACTGCACCATGCCGCTATTGGTAAAGAGCAGGGTGGGGTCGTTGGCTGGAACCAGCGGGCTCGAGGCAACAATCGTGTGACCCTTGGACTCAAAAAAGCGGAGAAATTTTTCGCGAATCTCGGATACGTTCATGACGAATGGACTGAATAAAAGTGGCTCGTGGGCTGACAGCGAATCAAATCGACTGTTTCAGGGAACTCCTTAGTTTACCGAGGTTGGCGCCCATGGAAGAATTTCGGCTCTCTTTCACGAAAGGTTTCTCATGACATCCGCCCCTGCCCAAGCCCGAAAACATCTTGCCTTCCTTGGTCTGGGCGTCATGGGAGGCCCCATGGCGGGCCACCTTGCCAAGGCGGGGCACCGTGTGGTCGTCTACAACCGCACCCGCGCCAAGGCCGACCAATGGGCCAAGGATCACCACGGGCTGGATGTCGGCGTGGCCGACTCCCCCAAGGCTGCCGCCGCAGGTGCCGAGATTGTTTTTGCCTGCGTGGGCAATGACCACGACCTGCGCTCGGTCACCTTGGGCCCAGAAGGCGCCTTTCACGGAATGCCCAAAGGGAGCATTTTTGTCGACCACACGACGGCCTCCGCGGAAATTGCCCGGGAACTTGGTGCAAGCGCCCGATCCCTGGGCTTGTCCTTTCTTGATGCCCCCGTGTCCGGCGGACAAGCTGGTGCCGTCAATGGCGTGCTCACCGTGATGGTGGGTGGCGAGGCCACAGCTTTCGAGGCCGCGAAATCGGTCGCCATGGCGTTTTCCAAGGCCTTCACCCGGGTGGGTGACCATGGGTCAGGACAGCTGGCCAAGATGGTCAATCAGATCTGCGTGGCCGGCGTGGTGCAGGGGCTTGCAGAAGGCATTGCCTTCGGAATGAAGGCAGGCATCGATATGAAACTTGTGCTTGAGATCATCAGCAAGGGTGCCGCCCAGTCATGGCAGATGGAAAACCGTGGCAACACCATGGTGGATGACAAGTTCGACTTTGGATTCGCCGTGGAATGGATGCGCAAAGACCTGGGCCTTTGCATGGACGAGGCCCGTCGAAACGGGGCGGCATTGCCCGTGACCGCCTTGATTGATCAGTTTTATGGCGATGTCGAGCGCATGGGTGGCCAACGATGGGATACTTCAAGCCTGATCAAACGACTCTGATGGACTCATGGCGGTATTCACCCCGGTTTCGGCCGATGCGCTTCGCAACCTTTTGGCAGGCTTTGACCTTGGCGAACTCGTCCACTTCGAGGGCATCGCCTCGGGCATTGAAAACACGAATTACTTCGTCGACACCACCGGCGGCCGCTTCGTTCTAACTCTTTTTGAAAAGCTCTCGGCGGGGGAGCTCCCGTTTTATCTTGAACTGATGCGGCACCTTGCCGACCGTGGCGTGGCCTGCCCCAGGCCCATGCCCAGCCGAAGCGGCGCCATTTTGCACGAATGCGAGTCAAAGCCTGCCTCGCTAGCCACGCGGCTCCGCGGCAGCTGGCAGCCCAATCCTGGCCCCGCGCATTGCGAAATTCTCGGTGCGGCCATTGCGGCCTCGCATCAGGCGGTGGCGGACTACCCGGGGCAGCAGCCCAACCTTCGCGGGCTGTCCTGGTGGAAGACCACAGTGCCTCACATTCTTCCTTTCCTCGATGGCGAGCAGGCCTCGTTGCTTGCAAGCGAACTTGAGATGCAGTCGACATTCGCTGAATCCGCGCTGGCGAAGGCCCTGCCGCGCGGTGCGGTGCATGCGGATATTTTTCGTGACAACGTGTTGTTTGAAGAAACCGCCGAAGGTCCGAAGCTTGGTGGCTTCATCGATTTTTATTTCGCAGGCGTCGATCACTTCGTGTTCGATCTGGCCGTGGCCGCCAATGACTGGTGCATCGACCTCTCGGAAGAAGACAGCGGAAAGCTTGATGCCGCACGCCTTGATGCCCTGCTCAAGGGTTACCAATCGGTGCGGCCGCTGTCCAAGGACGAACACGCCGCCTGGCCCATGGCCCTTCGAGCCGCAGCCTATCGTTTCTGGGTTTCGCGGCTTGACGACTGGCATCGCCCGCGGGCCGCCGCCATGCTCACACCAAAAGATCCAACCCACTTTGAACGTTTACTGCGTCTTCGGCGTCAAAGCCCTCTATGAAACTGATCTCTCAGCCACGACTTGTCGAAAGTCGGCTTGGTCTCACCTGGCTTCGCTCAGGCTTTACCCTTTTTCATCGTCAGCCTCTGGCCTGGACGCTCATCTTGCTGATGTACTGGGCCGGCATGCTGCTGCTTGCCTTCATTCCACTCATTGGAATGGTGGCTCCGCTCATTCTCTCGCCAGGTCTCGCCCTTGGCTTCATGGAAATCGCCCGCGCTGTGGACGAACGCCGCCCACCCTCGCCGCCACTGCTGATCAGCGCGTTTCGTTCGGGTCGCGCCCGCCCGGTTCTGTTGCTTGGCGTCTGGTATGTGATTGAAATCCTGGCCATTCTCTTCATCACCGTATTGATTGATGGCGGCGCCTTGTTCGGATGGATCACTGGCGGCGCCGTGCCCGCCGCCGAAGAAATGGGCTCTGCGCGAACCGCCGCTGTGGTGGGTTTATTGCTCTATTTCCCGGTGATGATGTCGTTCTGGTTTGCGCCACAGCTGGTGGTCTGGTCAGACTTCACGCCACTCAAAGCACTCTTCTTTAGCTTTTTTGCCGTTTGGCGAAACAAAGGCGCATTTCTTCGCTACCTGGTGACCTGGATTGGTGTGGTGGTGTTCATTGCCGCCGTGATCACACTGATTGTGGAAAGCCTGGGTCTTGCGGCCAACACCATGTCAGCCTTTGTTTTCCCCGCCACCCTCATCCTGATGGCGGTGGCCCATGGTTCGTTTTATCAGAGCACCAAGGCTGTGTTTGGTGAAGAACCCGTCACACCGGATCAAGCTTAGCTACAGACAGCAGCAGCCATTTCGCGCCATCACGCTTGAAATGAATCTGGGCACGAGCATCCTCGCCTGAACCCTCAAGCCCTGTGATCACACCCACCCCGAAACGGGCGTGGCTCACGGTCTGGCCAATTCGGTAACCGCTGTCATGAGCCCCAAGAGCCACGGCTTTGCCGGTGCCGCCGGGCCCCGAGGTGCCAGCATCCCGGCCACCGCCATGGCCACCGCGATAGCCCGCGCCTGTTCCGCCATAGCGCCCTGATGCATTACCGCCGCCGCCGTTGCCACCACCGCCGTAGCCATAGCCACCGGCGCGTCCATAGGAACTGCCGCCCTCGTAATTCATGCCGCCCATCATCCCTGCAGGATGAAGCCGTGGCGTCAGCCAACGCACATTGGTTTCCGGAAGTTCCTCAAGAAAACGGCTGCGCATGTTGTAGCGGGTCTGCCCGTGCAGCATACGAGTCTGCGCCAATGAAAGGTACAGCCGCTGACGTGCCCGGGTAATGGCAACATACATCAGCCGTCGCTCTTCCTCCAGGCCATTGGCCTCGGCCATCGAGTTCTCATGCGGGAACAACCCCTCTTCAAGGCCCGTGATGAACACCACATTGAACTCAAGGCCCTTGGCCGAATGCACGGTCATCAGCTGAATGGCGTCCTGCCCTTCTTGCGCCTGATTGTCACCGGCCTCAAGTGAGGCGTGCGTAAGAAAAGCCACCAGAGGCGGCATCTGAATCTCGCCGTCATCGGTCACGCGCTCGCCTTCTTCCGAGACAAAGGCTGCGGCTGCATTCACCAGCTCCTGCAGGTTTTCCACTCGCTCTCGACCTTCTTTTTCAGCCTGGTAATGCGCCACCAGG
>JBBAQV010000092.1:0-4024 GCA_040400125.1 Burkholderiaceae bacterium | reverse complement strand
CCTGTATAACGTGCCACTTCGATTCCTTTTCGAAAAACGTTTGGGCCGATCAACGACTCTCAAACGAGATGTCAAACACCCTAGGTGATGACGGTGGGCTTCAATGATCCCGGAGCTGCTGGGCAGATCCGGGGGCGTGGTTTACTGCAAATTCAATACGGGGCAATCGAAGGCCGCTTTCACGAGCAAAACGGCAGCAGTTTCTTGCCAAGTGCTTCGCGAATTCCTCGGCGTCGGCCCTTCAGTACTTAGATACGACGACGCTTCGGTGGACGGCAGCCGTTATGGGGCACAGGCGTAATGTCCGAGATCTGGGTGACTTTCATGCCAAGCGCATTCAGTGCACGGACCGTCGACTCGCGGCCAGGGCCAGGGCCGGTGATTCGAACTTCAACGTTCTTCACACCACACTCCAGTGCCACGCGACCTGCCGCTTCCGCAGCAACCTGGGCAGCGAACGGGGTGCTCTTACGCGAGCCTTTGAATCCTGCGCCGCCGCTTGAGGCCCATGACAAGGCGTTGCCTTGACGATCGGTGATGGTGATGATGGTGTTGTTAAACGATGCGTGGATGTGCGCCACCGCGTCGGTTACATTCTTGCGAACCTTTTTACGGGCGCGCTGTGCTGAACCAGTTCCTGCCTTAGCCATAAATTACCTCTTGAATTATTTCTTCAAAGCCGCGGCCGACTTCTTCGGGCCTTTGCGGGTACGAGCGTTGGTGCGGGTACGCTGACCACGCACAGGAAGTCCACGGCGATGGCGCAGCCCCCGATAGCAGCCAAGGTCCATCAGACGCTTGATGCTCATCGAGATTTCGCGACGAAGGTCGCCCTCGGTGGTGAACTTACCGACTTCGGCGCGCAGACGCTCGAGCTCGTCGTCGGTGAGGTCTTTCATTTTCTTGGAATGCGGAACGCCTGCGGCATCACAGATGTCGCGCGCGCGTGGCCTTCCAATGCCGTAAATGGCGGTGAGGCCAATTTCAGCATGCTGGTGATTCGGGATATTGATACCGGCAATTCGTGCCATGGTCGACTCCTAGGTTCCGGAAGTGGTTAGCCTTGACGCTGCTTGTGGCGCGGATCGGTACAGATCACACGCACCACACCGTGGCGCCGAATAATTTTGCAGTTACGGCAGATTCGCCGAACAGATGCCAAAACTTTCATAGTAGTTCCTTAGTAATTACTTCTTGTTTCGTCTTGCTCGTTCTTACAGCCTGTTGTTACTTGGCGCGAAATACAATCCGCGCACGGGTGAGGTCGTAGGGCGTCATCTCGACGGTGACTTTGTCACCCGGAAGAATGCGGATGTAATGCATCCGCATGCGTCCTGAGATGTGGCCCAACACCACATGCCCGTTTTCCAGCTTCACTCGAAAGGTTGCATTCGGCAGGTTTTCAACTACCTCTCCCTGCATCTGAATCGCATCGTCTTTCGCCATTACTTATTTTTTCTCGCTATCAAATCGTTAACTGAGTCATGTCGCTGCCAGAAATTGCCCCGCATCAGCGGGCAAATCCGCCTCCTTTGAAGTGAGACTTTTTCAGAAGGCTGTCGTATTGCTGGGACATCATGTAAGCCTGAACCTGAGCCATGAAGTCCATGGTGACCACGACAATGATCAAGAGCGATGTTCCACCGAAGTAAAACGGCACGTTCCACTTCAGCACCATGAATTCAGGCAGCAAACAAACCAGAGTGATGTAAAAAGCACCGATCAGAGTCAGGCGCATCAGAATCTTGTCAATGAACTTTGCGGTCTGGTCACCAGGACGAATTCCGGGCACCAGCGCGCCAGACTTTTTAAGGTTGTCTGCGGTTTCTTTGCTATTGAAGACAAGCGCCGTGTAGAAGAAACAGAAAAAGATGATGGCGGCCGCATAAAGCGCAATATAAAGAGGCTGGCCCGGCGAAAGCGAAGCAGCAATATCGCCAAGAAGTGTGGAGCTGCCGTCGCTGGAGCTAAACCATGAGCTGAGCGTGGCCGGAAAAAGAATGATGCTTGAAGCAAAAATGGGGGGGATCACACCCGCCATGTTCAGTTTCAACGGAAGGTGCGAGGTCTGCCCTGCATACACTTTGTTGCCCACCTGACGCTTGGCGTAATTCACCAAAATCTTCCGCTGACCACGCTCGACAAAGCAAACAAATGCGGTGACCAAGGCCACGAGAACCACAATGATCATGAGTGCGATGGCGCTCATGGAACCGGTTCGAACCAGCTCAAAAAGACCGCCCAAGGCGCTTGGAAGCCCTGCGACGATTCCCGCAAAAATGATGATGGAAATTCCATTTCCAAGACCGCGTTCAGTGATCTGTTCGCCGAGCCACATGAGGAACATCGTTCCCGTGACCAATGAGACCACGGTCACAAAGCGGAACATCATGCCGGGGTCAAGGACAAGGCCGGGTTGTGACTCAAGGGCAACCGAGATTCCGATCGCCTGGAAGATGGCCAGAACCACGGTGGCGTAACGGGTGTATTGGGTGATCTTGCGCCGTCCGGCTTCGCCGTCTTTTTTCAGAGCCTCAAGCTGAGGAACGACCACCGTCATCAGCTGCATAATGATTGAGGCCGAGATGTACGGCATGATTCCAAGAGCAAACACGGTGAAGCGAGACAGTGCGCCACCCGAGAACATGTTGAACATGCCAAGAATGCCGCCCGACTGTGACTTGAAGAGCTCGGCGAGTTGTTCCGGATCAATGCCTGGAACGGGGATATGGGCGCCCACACGGAAGACCAAGAGCGCAAGCAATAAAAAGATCAGCCGCTTACGCAGATCTGCGAAGCGGTCTGTTTTTATTGACATTGGGTTGGCCATGGCGTGTTGAATCTTCGGTTATTTCGAATCCGCAACGGGAGCGTCAGCAATCACCTGACCGCCCGCTGCTTCAATGGCGGCTTTCGCGCCCGAGGTGACGCCCACGCCGCGCAAGGTGATCTTCCGGGAGAGTTCGCCCGAAAGGATGACCTTGGCCGAACGGGTCAGTTCTGCAACAACCCCAGCCTGCTTCAACACGAGCAGGTCGATTTCGTCCACGGGCAGACGCTGAAGGTCTGAAAGACGAACTTCAGCATTGAATTTCGCGAAGGGTGCGGTGAATCCTCGCTTGGGGAGGCGGCGATGCAGGGGCATCTGGCCGCCCTCAAAACCAACCTTGTGAAAGCCGCCTGAGCGGGATTTCTGGCCCTTGTGGCCGCGGCCCGCAGTCTTTCCAAGGCCTGAACCGATGCCTCGCCCGACGCGACGCTTGGCATGCTTGGCGCCTTCGGCGGGAGCGATGGTGTTCAGACGCATTGCTTTTTCTGATGAATTTTCTGACATAGTGTCCTCACTCAACCTTCACAAGGTACGAGACCTTGTTGATCATGCCTCGAACCGCAGGCGTGTCTTCAAGCACGCGGGTCGAACGAATTTTTCTCAAGCCCAGACCAATCACTGTTGCACGGTGGGATTCACGCGTACCCACAGGGCTTTTAACCAGGGTGACTTTGACGGTTTTCTTTTCCATGAATGTCTCTCCTGATTAGTTCAGGATCTGTTCAACCGACAGGCCGCGCTTGTTGGCGATCTCTGAGGGGGTTTGCATATTGGCCAAACCGTTCAACGTGGCACGAACCATGTTGTAAGGGTTGGTGGAGCCAAGGCTTTTGGCCACGACGTCGGTGACTCCGAGCACTTCAAAGATGGCGCGCATCGGTCCGCCCGCGATGATTCCCGTGCCTTTTTGGGCTGGGGAGATCAGCACGGTGGATGCGCCGTGCTTGCCCACAACGGTGTGGTGAAAGGTTCCGCTCTTGAGAGGGACTTTCAGCATCTTGCGGCGAGCCTCGTCCATGGCTTTTTGAACCGCCACGGGGACTTCACGTGATTTGCCTTTGCCCATGCCAATGCGGCCATCGCCGTCACCCACGACCGTCAGGGCAGCGAAGCCGAGGATTCGTCCGCCTTTGACCACCTTGGTGACGCGGTTCACCGCGATCATCTTTTCACGAAGGCCATCATCACGGTCTT
>JBBAQV010000091.1:0-4042 GCA_040400125.1 Burkholderiaceae bacterium | reverse complement strand
CGTCAGAGGCGCCATGGCTGTCGCCAAGACACTTCACCCGAAATCCGTCGTCGTCACGAAAAGCGCAGCCCACCACCCAGACCCGCTGAAGATAGTGCGGAAAGAAATCATTGCCATGAGTCTCCATGCGTGCCGCCTGGGCTGCGGAAACGCCCTCCGCATCCGACAAGGATGAATCAAACATTTCAAGCTGACGAAGACCCGCGGAATCCGGAATGGTCTCGAGATCAAAACAAAGAATTGGGGTCATCTGGAAGTTGTCTTGGAGGGGCAACGAACTAGCGTTGGGCAAGAAACCTGAGAGGGTCCACAGGCTTACCCGCCTGCCGAACCTCAAAGTGAAGCTTGGGAATGTCTGAGTCGGTCTTGCCAAGCTCGGCGATTTGTTGGCCTCGCTTCACGGTCTGACCCTCTTTCACAAGAATCGATTTGTTGTGGGCATAGGCCGTTAGGAAATCGCCGTCGTGCTTCACGATCACCAGGTTACCGTAGCCGCGAAGGCCGCTGCCGCTGTATACCACTCGGCCATCTCCTGCGGCCATGACAGGGTCTCCTTCACGCCCCGAGAGAGCAATGCCTTTTGACCCAGGCTCTGCAAACGGGGTGATGACAGGCCCTTGACTTGGCCAAGACAAAAACCCACTGCTGGCGGCGGAGGCCGGCGATGCGGCAGGCTGAACTGGCTGCGCTGCCGGAGCGGGCGTTGCCGTTGATTCTGCGGCTGTGCCCGAAGGGGCCGCTGGTGAAGCCGCCGGTGGGGATGAGATGGGCGAGACCACCGTCTTGGCCGCAAGCGCTTGCTTTGGCGGGCGAACACGAAGAAGCTGATCGACCTCGATGAGATTCGGGTTGTCGATGTTGTTCCATGACGCAAGGTCTCGCCAGGCGACGCCATGGTCAAGCGAGATACCAATCAGCGTGTCGCCACGACGGATTCGATAAAAGCCGTCGGGTGCCGGGGGAAGATTTGCAGCAGCCGGTCGACCGACGGTGCCCTTCGATGGATTGGTCCCCCATTTCGACACTGTGCGGCTTTCAACGGGTGCGGGAAACTTTGACGAGCCACAGCCTGCAAGACCCAAGGACAGCATGATGCAGGCAACGATGGCCCATGAACCTGATGAGATAAGTTTTCTTTGACTAGGCATCACCGTCTGCATGCACAAGAACCCCCTGAACTTTTATTCGGTGCCTCGGAGGACAGGAACATATCGAACCATATCAAAAGTCTGGGTTTTTAATTTCTGCTGATCGGTCTTTTGAACGGCAACCAGATGCTGTTCAGGTTCCCCCACCGGCGCCACCAACACACCACCCACCGCCAAAAGACTGAGCATTTCCTGGGGCAGATCCGCCATGCCGGCAGAGAACAAGATGGCATCAAAAGGCCCTTCAGCAGCGGCCACCACAAGACCATCACCGAACAAGACTTTCAAATTGGATCGACGAAGCGGCTTAAGGTTCAGTTTGGCGAGATCGGCAAGATTCTTGATTCGCTCCACTGAGACCACTCGATGAAAGCAATAGGACATCACTGCCGCCTGATAACCGCAGCCGGCGCCTACTTCGAGGGCTCGACGCGGACGAGGCGTATCCGCTGCGAAAAAACCGAGTGCAATCTCAATGGATCGCGCAACAACATAAGGCTGAGAAATGGTCTGCTGATGCCCAATGGGTAAGGCCGTGTCCTCGTAGGCACGACTGGCCAATGCCTCATCCACAAACTGATGCCTGGGCACCTGACGCATGGCCTCAAGCACGATCGGATCTCGAATGCCCTGCTGCATCAGACGATCCACCATGCGAGCCCGAGTTCGCTCGCTCGAAAGCCCGGTGTTAATCGTTTCCCCAGCACGAACGACAGGGCGCACGACAAACGGCTCGGTCTTCACGACAGGCTTCGGCTGCACATTGGCCCCCCAGCGCGGCGTCAATGTTGGCGATTTCATCTCGGTGGTTTTGGTCCCCAAACGAAGGCCTGGCTGACTCGGTTTCGCAGGGCCCTTCAGGGTCGAAGGCTCTCGCGCCTGGGCGCCATGGTTCTTGGGCTTTAGATCTTTGCTAGCCATTGACCAACTTCAGAGAACCCATCCCGATCAGCAAGATCCACATGCAAGGGGGTGATGGATACGCGTGAGGCACTGATGGCGTGAAAATCAGTGCCTGGCCCAGCCTCTCTCTGCCCTCCCGGAGGACCCACCCAATAAACCGTTTCACCGCGAGGCGAGAGCGCAACCTCAACCGGCTGAGCCACGTGCCGACGACCTAAACGCGTGAGCTCAAAACCCTGAATGGCCTCAAGCGGCACACTGGGGATGTTCACATTCAGCAATCGAGACGCCGAAAATGGGTTTTTAATCTGATGGTCCACCACCTGTCGGGCAATGGCCACGGCAGTCTCAAGATGATCAAAACTTCGGCTCGCGAGTGAAAAGGCAATCGAAGGAATACCCAAGAGATAACCTTCCATGGCCGCAGCGACCGTGCCTGAATAAAGAGTGTCCTCGGCAAGATTCGAGGCATTGTTGATTCCAGACACCACAAGATCAGGCCGCTTGGGCAGAAAACCCGTCACGGCCACATGCACGCAATCGGTTGGCGTGCCATTGACGTAATAAAAACCATTCGATGACTGCCGAACATACAGGGGTCGATCCAGAGTTAAGGAATTCGACGCCCCGCTGCGATCGGCCTCGGGGGCCACCACCGTGACCTCTCCAAACTCCCGCATGGCCTGGGCCAACGCGGCAATTCCGGGAGAAAAGTAGCCATCATCGTTCGAGACCAGGATGCGCATGTTAGCGGGCATCACCGTTTTGTTCGGGCCAGTCACGAATGTAGGCCTTCAGCATCTGGTTTTCAAAAGACTGCATGTCCAATACCGCTCGAGCAACATCATGAAATGAGACCACACCCAGCAGCATCTCGCCATCCATCACTGGAAGATAACGCTCGTGGGACTCCACCATGAGCTTTCGCAGTTCATCCACCGCCATATCCGGATGGGCGATGGATGGATTTGGGTTCATCACCTCAGAGATCTGGAATGATGACACCGGGGGTGTCGGGCCGGAACGATTCTCTGACTGACGCTTGGCGAGAATTCGGATCACCTCGCGGAAAGTGAGCATGCCCACAAGCTTGCCCTGAGACATCACCACAATCGATCCAATGTCGTTTTCCGCCATGACCACGACCGCTGCCGCAAGCGACTCGCTGGGGGACATGGTGAACAGGGTCGTGCCTTTGAGTTCAAGAATTCGACTAACTTTCATGGGCGGTCTCCTTGGAATCGTTGTTGTGATGCGCCGATGTTGAAATC
The DNA here is from genome assembly GCA_040400125.1 of Burkholderiaceae bacterium. Lineage (GTDB taxonomy): Bacteria > Pseudomonadota > Gammaproteobacteria > Burkholderiales > Burkholderiaceae_A > Lacustribacter. Next base: position 720 of record JBBAQV010000091.1, on the reverse strand, counting down.
CTAGCATTCGCCCGACCGATTTCCGGCAGACAGGACGCCAGAAGCGCCCCTGCCAAAAAAGCCCACCAGCTGATGTAGGTCCAGACCAGCATGGCAGGAATCGCCGCGAGGGATCCGTAGATCTGCTGATAGGTTGGTACGGCGGAAACGTAACCGATGAAAAGTCCCCTTGCCAATTCGGACAAGCCCGCACCAGCGGCCGCACCCAAGGCCGCATCACGCCATCGAACCATCACATTCGGCACCCAGCGGTAACAAAGCAGGAAGGCCGAAAAGGTGAGCCCAAGGTTGACAAGGTCCCACCAGCCAAGCCCAAAAAGCCCCGACATCATGGCGCGCTTACCGCCGGCGAGAAGAATCACCAGAGCTGTACCCGCGCCGACAAAAATGGGTCCAAGCAACAATACGACCCAATAAACCGAAAGCCGGTGCAAAAAGGGCCTGGGCGTCTTGACCCGCCAGATCAGGTTCATGGTCTTGTCTAGTGTGAGCATCATCATGGTGGCGGTGACCACAAGAAAACCAATTCCGAAAAGCGACAAGGTCTGAGCCTTAGTCGTGAACTGGTTGAGATAGCGCGCAATGGTCAAGGCAAAACCTTCGGGAAGAAGGTTTTGCACCAGCATGAGCTGTATCGCCTCGTTGAACTTGTTAAAAACCGGAAACGTTGCAAGGGTTGCAAACACCACCGTGAGAAGGGGGACCATCGCCAGGAGAGAG
>JBBAQV010000090.1:0-4068 GCA_040400125.1 Burkholderiaceae bacterium | reverse complement strand
GTCATGCCCACCCCCGAAAGGTCTTGCCATCCGTCGCGATCAAATGGGATCGGGGCACGCGAAAAGTAAAGCGCGTGACCGTGGGCATTACACACCACCTTCACCACGTGAATACTTTTCGCCATCGAGGCCTCATGAATCGGTGTGGCGGCTGTGGCCACGCAGGCCTTCGTCGACTGATGCAGGGTCTGAGCAACCTGGGTGATCAGTTCGGGTTCGATCAGAGGCTCATCGCCCTGCACATTGATCAAAATTTGATCGGCAGGCGCCCGAAGCGATTCGGCAACCTCGGCAATTCGATCGGTACCACTTGGGTGATCCGTTCGGGTCAGCATCGCTTCGACATCATGCCGCTCCACGGCATGACGAATCTCGTCATCATCGGTGGCCACAATCACGCGGTCTGCACCACTTTTCTTCGCCTGCTCGGCCACTCGAACCACCATCGGCGCGCCGCCGATGTCGGCGAGCGGTTTATTGGGAAGACGGCTCGATGCGCGCCTTGCAGGAATGACAACCCAGAACATCAGGGCTGTCCCGTTTGGACTTTGCTTGCGTCGTCCATCGGGGCCGTTTCAATTTTTGCGAGTTGGATCGCGCTGCTCTCGAGCAGGTAGGGAATACCGTCGATGATGGGGTAAGCCACCCCTTCAGCCTCACAGATCAAGTACTGTCCGCCTTGGCCCAGGGTGAGCGGCTGTTTGGATCGTGGGCAGGCGAGAATCTCCAGGAGTTTGGGGTCCATTAGTGGCCTCTTGTGAGGTGATTGATGAATTCGGTGTTGAGCGTCGCGGTACGTCTTAAGGCCCATGCCATCGACTGAAAGGGCAGCTCGCGATGCATCATTTTGACGGCGTCTTTTTCGGTCATCAAAACATAATCGTAACGTGAGGTCTTCCAGGCGTTGAGTATCTTTTCAGCGACCAGAGGTTCGTGATCAGGGAGCGGGAGTCGATCGAACGTCAGACCCATGGAATCAAGAATCGCGAAAAATTTTTCCGGCATGGCGATGCCTGCTGCAGCCAGAATTCGGGAACTCTTGAACTGCAGCAAGCCGGAATGAAGGTCCATCGGAGGGCTCTGATCGGCGGCAGCCAGGGAAATCCATGCGGTCTCGGTCTGTTTCAGAGTGGCGCGAAGTGAGGGAAGGTCATGGGTCAAGCGCCCTTCGGTCAGGGCATCAACCAGACCATGATCAATCCAGCCCGTCCATCGTCCGAGACCGATGGCAGGTTCGCGCAGCGGACCGTAGGGCAGGCAGTGGCCGTTGCCAAAGCCGCGAGAGTCGATCACCAGGTAACGTTCATCGCATTGAAGCGATCGCTGCTGAAGGCCGTCGTCAAGAATCACCACGTCAAGATCTGGAACTCGGGCACGGAGGGCAAGAAGACTTTGGTATCGGTTGGCGCCGACACCGATCGGACACTGGGTTCGCCATGCCAGCAGCCAAGCCTCGTCCCCAATCTGCTGGGCCGTGGTTTGGCGGATTTCCTCCGGAAGAATTGCCCGTTGTGTCTTATTCGACTCAATCGTCGAGCCATAGCCGCGGGTGAGAATTCCGCAGACGACCCCTTTTGATCGAAAGGCCTCGGCCATGGCCATGACGACTGGGGTTTTACCTGCGCCACCGACCACCAGGTTCCCAACGGCGATCACCCTCACGCCTCTTGCTTTTTTTGGCGGTCGAATCCAACCAAACCAGGCTTCACGCAGGCCGAGTAGGGTTAGGTAGACGCCTTCAACGACCAGCAACGGCAGACGCCAGAGCAGCCCCAGGCGGCCAGAGCCCCCAGAGAACCAGTGTTCAAGCAATCGTTTGGAGATTTTTTGCGGGATCATGACCCTGCGATCTTGCCTTTTTTTGTGCTCGGGATGTTCTGTGGATAACTATGGGGATAGTTTTTCGACTTGGAGGTTTTCCCCTGCGGCCTTGGGATGAACAGGTGAGCCGACACTGACCTTGGTTTTATGGTTCGATAAAAATATTCAATAAAATCATAGAGTTAGGTATAGAAATATGGACGAGTAAGGAATTTTGACGTCGTAGGACGTCGACCGCTGCTCAAGCCATTATTCTGTGGACATCTATGACCGAGAGGCCTGGTTTTTTAGGTGTTTCACGGCAGTTTGTCCCGTAATCACCCTGATAAATTGGGTGTCTTCAGAAGGTTTCCGGGTTATCCCGAAAGGTGTGTTGAACATGTCGATTCTCTCTGTGAGTGAATTCAACCGATTGGTGGCAGGCAGCCTGGAGCGAAGCTTTCCGTCCATGCAGATTCGGGGGGAGATCGCCCAGATGACCCGGGCAAGCAGCGGACATTGGTACTTCACCCTGCGTGATGCTCAGGCCAGCGTCCGAGCGGTCATGTTCAAAGGCCGGACCGGCCAGTTGGATTGGCAGCCCAAGGAAGGGGATCAGGTGGAGGTCCGGGCGGTGGTCGGCCTCTATGAGCCTCGTGGTGATTTTCAGATCCGTGTCGAATCCATGACGCGTTCGGGCCAGGGGGCACTCTATGAGGCTTTTCTTGCCCGCCGGGCCAAACTTGAGCGGGCCGGTCTTATGGACGCGTCCCGAAAACGGAGCCTGCCCGAGCGGATTGACTGTGTTGGTCTGGTGACATCACTTGGCGCCGCGGCCCTGCGTGACGTGGTGGCCACGCTGACTCAGCAAGCACCAAGAATTCGAATCAAACTCTATCCCTCGTTGGTTCAAGGACAGGATGCACCCGCCATGCTGATGGAGCAGCTTCAACGCGCTGACGGTGATCCTGAATGTGATGTGCTCCTTCTTGTCCGTGGGGGTGGAAGCCTTGAAGATCTCTGGGCGTTCAACGATGAGGCACTCGCGCATGCGATTGTGGGCTGTAAGCACACCGTTGTGGCCGGAGTCGGCCACGAGAGCGATGTTTCGATTGCGGATCTGGTCGCCGACATTCGCGCGGCAACCCCAACCGCCGCCGCTCAGCTGGTTGCGGCCAAGGACCTTGCTCTGCGGCAGCAGCTAGGGGCGTTCGCGGCCTCCTTTCAGCAGCTTCTGAGCCGCCGTTGGCAGCGAGCCCAGCAACGGCTTGATCTCTTAGCGCAGTCCTTGAGAAGCCCTCGGGAGACGCTCAAGCTGCAGGTCCTGCGATGGCGGGCCTTGCTTGCCCGGCTTAACTCGGCGAGAGCGCGACGCTGCCACATGGCGGAGTCAACGTTGTCTCGGCTTGAGGCACAGCTCAATGCCCTGGACCCAACCGCAATTTTGCAGCGAGGCTATGCGATGGTCCTTGATGCCCACGGCGCTGTGGTGACTGACGCTGCTGCGGCGCGAACCGATGAAGCTCTCGAAGTTCACCTGGCAAAAGGCCACCTCGAGGTTAGGGTTCATGCGGTTTTTCCCAAGCCATCGACAGGCTAAACTCCGGCAACCCCAGAGGGTTGCACGACCTGGGTTTTTCCTGGCCGACCAGTTCAACAGGAGCCCGCATGGAGCACACGCTTCCCCCATTGCCTTATGCCATCGATGCCTTGCAGCCCCACATCTCCAAAGAAACGCTCGAGTTTCATTATGGCAAGCACCATCAGGCCTACGCCACCAACCTGAACAATCTGATCAAGGGTACGGAGTTCGAAAACTCCCCCCTCGACGAAATCGTCAAGAAGTCGTCGGGAGGCATTTTCAACAACGCGGCTCAGATCTGGAACCACACTTTTTATTGGAACTCGCTTTCACCCAAGGGTGGCGGCCAGCCCACAGGGGCCCTGGCAGCCGCGATGGATGCCAAGTGGGGTTCGTTTGATGCGTTCAAAGAGGCCTTCACAAAAAGTGCCGTGGGCAACTTCGGTTCCAGCTGGACATGGCTTGTGAAAAAAGCCGACGGCTCCTTGGACATTGTGAACACCAGCAATGCAGCCACGCCCGTCACCACCGCGGACAAGCCCTTGATCACTTGCGACCTCTGGGAACACGCCTACTACATTGATTACCGCAATCGTCGCCCCGACTACATGGGCGCCTATTGGGCTCTGGTGAACTGGGATTTCGCGGCGAAGAATTTCGCGTAAATTTCGCGGAACTAAGCTGAC
>JBBAQV010000089.1:0-4284 GCA_040400125.1 Burkholderiaceae bacterium | reverse complement strand
GCCCGGTGGTAGGGGTGGTTATTTTCCAGCGACCACGCCCGATAGATCTGCTCGGCCAGCAACACCCGGGCAAGCCCATGGGGCAGGGTCATGGCCGAGAGCCTGATTTGGTGGGTGCAGCGTTCCTTTAAGGCATCGTCCAAGCCGTCGGGTCCGCCAATCAGGAACACAAGCTGACGTCCGCCAGATCCACCCGATCTGTCGGCGCCGGAAGCCTTCAGCTTTTGCATGAAACCCATAAATTCTTCGGTGGTGAAGCTTTTACCGCGTTCATCCAGTGCAATCAGTTCAATGTCACCCAGCAGCTTTCCGGAGCTCTTCATGGACGGCCGCGTTTTGGAAACTGCGGCCAGAATGCGTTCCGCTTCTGCGGCTTTCATGGCCTCGACCGTCTTGCCTGTGGTGCGTGGCTCCGCCTTGACTTCAATGAGTTTGAGCCGCTGATCGCTTGGGAAACGATTCGCGTAGTCGTTGTAGCCGTCGTTGACCCAGGGGGGCTGCTTTTGCCCCACCGCAACAACGGTGATCATTTCTTGGGCTTCGGCTTAGCCTTCGTTGATTTCGCCGCCGCTTTAGGTTTTGCCGCCTTCGCAGCCTTGGCTCCTGGGCTTGCTGCAGGTTTCTTCGCAGGCTTCGTTGTTGGCCGCTTGGCTGCAGGCTTCTTGCCTGGTGCCTTGGACGCTGCCTTCTTCTCTTTGGTTTGGCCCGTGGCGAATGCCTCGGCTTTTTTCTCAGCCGCGGTCTTGTTCTTGCGTGGCTTCACCACAGGTTTGGCTTCAGGAGCGGTCACCTTGACAGGAGTTTTCTCAACAATCGGTTTCTTTGCCGTGGCCTTGCGTTTGGGCGCGGGCTTGCGGGCCGCTTCCTGCATGGCTTCCCAGTCAATGGGGTGCTTGCCCCAAATTTCTTCAAGCCGGTAATAGTCTCGAATCTCTGGCTGCATGATGTGGACAATCACATCGCCCAGATCCACCAAGACCCACTCCCCAGTCTCTTCACCTTCGGCGCCATAGACGCCAAACCCAGCCTGCTTCACCTTGTCGTGCAGGTTTTTGGCCAGCGCCCGTGTCTGCCGGTTCGAGGTTCCGCTCACCACCACCACGCGGTCAAAGAGACCCGTCAGCGGCTGGGCATCAAAGAGCTGAATGTTCTGACCTTTAATGTCTTCAAGCGCGCTAATCACCGTCAGGGTGAGTTGATCAAGTTCTTGGTTCATAGAGTCTTTTCTTAGTGATAAAGCTGTTCATCGGCAATATAGTCCGCCACCTTCGGGGGAACAAGACCTTCGGACAAATCTCCCGCCTGAACGGCACTGCGTATTTCAGTGGAAGAGATGCTGTCGGGTTGAATCTTGACCCAGTGGATCACACCGCCCGCCGATCGAATGGTGTTGGCCACGCGAGAACCTTCGGCACCCGGGCGCGCGCAAACGGCAAGCTCCACCTGGTGGATCAGCCAATCCCAGCGCGACCAACTCAGGAAGTGCTGCAGCTGATCTTCGCCAAGGATCCAGATCAGTCGGCGGTTTGGGAATTCTTTTAAAACACCCGCAACCGTGTCGGCGGTGAAATTCGATTCACCACGCTCGGCGGCGCGAATTTCCCGGTCGTCCACCACCATGCGCGGGTCATTCAGTGTCTGCAAGGCGATTCGAGTCATCCGCAGACGATCGTCCGGCGAGGCAATCACCGGTTTGTGTTCAGGGTCGCCCGTGACGATCCAACGCACCTCGTGCAGTCCAAGCTGATCGGCCACAGCCTGAGCAATGGCCATGTGGGCGCGATGCACGGGGTCGAATCGACCACCGAAAAGCCCAAGCGGAAGCCCCTTCGCTTCTGAAGCTGCGACACCTGACGCAGAGCCCGCGGCCGCTGTGCCCGAGCCCATGGCCTTGTTCATGAACGAGCGCCTGACTCCAGGCCCAGCCAGTCACGGGGCTTGATGATCTCGTAAAGCCGCGCTTCTGGAGAACCCGCCTCGGGCTGCCAGTTGTAGCGCCACTTCACCAAGGGAGGCATGGACATAAGAATGCTTTCTGATCGTCCGCCACTCTGCAGACCAAAGTGGGTGCCACGGTCAAAGACCAGGTTGAATTCCACATAGCGTCCGCGGCGATAGGCTTGGAAGTCGCGTTCGCGTTCGCCATAGGCCATGTCTTTGCGCCGCTCAACAATGGGCGTGTAAGCCTTCAAAAACGCATTGCCCGTCGCCTGAGTCATGGCGAAACTCTGATCGAAGCCAAGTTCAGAAAAGTCGTCATAGAACACGCCGCCAATGCCGCGGGCTTCTTCCCGATGCTTCAGATAAAAGTAGTCGTCACACCAGGCTTTGAACTTTGGGTAGTAAGCCTCACCAAAGGGATTGAGTGCCTCTTGGCAGGTGCGATGAAAATGCACCGCGTCTTCTTCAAAGGGGTAATAAGGGGTGAGATCCATGCCACCGCCAAACCACCAGACGTCGTCTTCACCTGGGCGCACCGCTTTCGCCACAAACGAGCGCACATTCATGTGCACCGTAGGGATGTAGGGGTTGCGTGGGTGAAAGACCAGCGACACGCCAATGGCTTCGAAGCCACGGCCTTGAAGCTCAGGTCGGTTCTGGGTTGCCGATGGCGGAAGCTTGTCTCCGCGCACATGCGAAAAACCCACGCCGGCACGCTCGAAAACATGACCTTCCTCAAGAATTCTGGAACGACCGTCGCCCTTGAGCTGGGCATCGTCGGGCTTTTTCCATGCATCTTCAACAAAGGGCTGGCCATCAAGCCGACCAATGGTCTGGGTGATGCTGTCTTGAAGACCTAGAAAAAATTCGCGAAGAGAAGAAATGTTGACAGTGCTCATGATGGCCTTTTGATTGCCCGGTAGCCAATATCCTTCCGATATTGCATTCCGTGAATTTGAACTTCAGCGACGGCCTCGTAGGCACGTTTCTGAGCAAGCTTTGGGCTTGAGCCCAAAGCCGTGACGCACAGCACGCGCCCCCCCGAGGTGACCAGTTTCTTTCGCTTCAATGTAGTGCCCGCATGGAACACCATGCAGTCGTCGGTGTTCTGCGGAAGGGCTTCGACATGATCGTTGATATGAGGCGAGTCTGGATAGCCTTCGGCCGCAATCACCACGCCAAGCGCGGTGCGTGGGTCCCATTCGGCTTCTTGTTCATGAAGTTTTTGTGCAATGGCCGCCTCAAGCAAAACCGTGAAGTCGGTGCGAAGCCGCATGAGGATGGGCTGGGTTTCGGGGTCGCCCATGCGGCAGTTGAATTCCAAGACCTTGATCTCGCCATTGGGCTTGATCATCAGACCCGCATAGAGAAAACCGGTGTAGGGCGTGCCTTTGGCTTCCATACCCTTCAGCACAGGCTTGATCACTTCCCGCAAAACCTTGGCATTCATCTCTGGCGTCACGATGGGTGCGGGGGAATAGGCCCCCATGCCACCGGTGTTGGGCCCTTGGTCACCGTCAAGAAGCCGCTTGTGGTCTTGGCTTGTGGCAAGCGCCAGGGCATGAACACCGTCGCACATCACGATAAAGCTTGCCTCTTCGCCTTCAACAAACTCTTCAATCACCACTCGGGCACCGGCGTCGCCGAACTTATTGTCGAGCAGCATCATGTCCACCGCGGCGAGCGCCTCGGGTTCTGTCATCGCCACAACCACGCCTTTGCCCGCGGCCAGGCCGTCGGCCTTGATCACAATCGGCGCACCTTTTTTCTGGATGTAGTCCCGCGCTTTTTGAAGATCGGTGAAGGTCTCAAATTCTGCTGTGGGAATGCCATGTTCCTTCATGAACTGCTTGGCAAAGTCTTTCGAAGATTCCAGCTGTGCAGCCTTGGCCGTGGGGCCAAAGATGGGCAGGTTTTCTACACGAAAGCGGTCCACCAGGCCGGCGGCAAGGGGGGCTTCAGGCCCCACCACGGTGAGATCAATCTTGTGTTCTTTCACAAAATCAACCACTGCCTGCTGATCCTTCACGGGGTCAAGCTTCAGGTTTTCAATCACAGCAAGTGAATTGCTTTTCCCCTTGGCTGTGGTGCTTGTACCACCGTTGCCAGGCGCAATGAAAACCCGCTTCACTCTTGGGGACTTGGCAATGCACCAAGCCATCGCATGTTCGCGGCCACCGCCGCCAATGACCAAAACCTTCATGAGATCACCGCGTTGGTGTAGACCTCTTGAACATCATCCAATGACTCAAGGGCATCGAGCAGCTTTTGCATCTTCACGCCGTCGTCGCCGGCCAGTTCTGAATCGGTGGAGGCGCGCATGGTGATTTCCGCACCCTCGGG
>JBBAQV010000088.1:0-4310 GCA_040400125.1 Burkholderiaceae bacterium | reverse complement strand
GCCTGTGCGGTTCTCACGGGAATCGGCACGGTGAGAAAAGACAACCCCCAGCTGAATGTGCGCGCGGTGGCCACGCCCAGGCAGCCTCTGCGCGTGGTGGTTGACACCCGATTCGAGATTCACGAAGAAGCGCTGATTCTTGCCGGCGGTAACGCTCTGCTGGCCGTGTGTGTGGATATCTCGCTTCCTGCTTACGCCGACAAAGCTGCCGCCCTTCGTGACCGGGGCGTGGAGATCATTCGCACGCCAACCGATTCATCGTCAGGCAAGGTTGACCTGACGTTCCTCATCAAGGCCCTGGGCGACCGTGGCTGTAACGAAGTTCACGTGGAAGGTGGCGCAAAGCTTACGGGCGCCATGATGCGTGAGGATTTGATTGACGAATGGTTGGTCTATCTGGCCCCGCTCATGCTGGGTGAGGGAATGCCAATGGCTGACGAATTGGGCCCCTATCAGGCCATTGCGGATGCGCCTCGCTGGCGGTTCAAGCAGCCCACCATGGTGGGCGATGCGCTTCGCGTTCAATTGGTCAAGAGTTAGAACAAAGCGCTAGACTGCAGCATGTTTACTGGAATCGTTCAGGCCGTTGGCGCCATCACCCAAGTGCTTCCGCTCCAAGAGGGCGTTCGGCTGGTGGTGGACCCCCGAGCATTACCCACCGACGACATTGCCCTTGGCGACTCCATCGCCATCAATGGCGCCTGTATGACTGTGGTGAACTGCTCCCCATCGGCGCTTGAATTTGATGTCTCTCGAGAAAGCCTGCAGTGCACGGCGGGCCTGGATGCGCCGGGCCCGGTGAACCTGGAAAAAGCGATGCGTCTTGGCGATCGTCTTGGCGGGCATCTGGTGAGCGGCCATGTCGATGGTGTGGGCACTATTGAATCGCTCTTGGCCAAAGGCGAGTCATGGGAATTGGTGATTCACCTTCCCAAACGGCTGGCCCCCTATGTCAGTGACAAGGGATCCATCGCTGTGGATGGTGTCAGCCTCACGGTGAATCGGCTCCATGACCACGCGGCGGGGGTGTCGATTTCCATTAACCTTATTCCACACACCTGGCAGATGACCCAGCTGCAATATCGTCGGTCGGGTGATCGAGTCAATATCGAGGTCGATCAGCTGGCCAAGCAGGTGGCACGCATGCTGCCAAGGCTTGCCCAGATCACGGCTGACCCACTGTCATCGGATGCCTAAGATGTCGAACCACACACTTTCTCAGCCCGAAGAACTCATCGAAGAGATTCGCGCGGGCCGCATGGTAGTTTTGGTGGACGACGAGGACCGTGAAAACGAAGGCGACCTGGTCATGGCCGCGTCTTGCGTCACGCCCGAGGCCATCAACTTTATGGCCAAACATGGCCGTGGCCTGATCTGTCTCACGCTCACGGAGGAGCGTTGTCAGCAGCTGAATTTACAGCTGATGGTCAATGACAACCAGTCGCCACATCGAACCGCATTCACGGTCTCGATCGAAGCCGCCAAAGGTGTGACGACCGGCATCAGCGCCGCCGATCGCGCCACCACCATCGCTGCTGCGGTGGCCAAAAAGGCGGGCCCCCAAGACCTTGTTCAGCCGGGCCATATCTTTCCCTTGAAAGCCCAGCCGGGCGGTGTGCTTGCGCGTGCGGGCCACACCGAGGCGGGCTGCGACCTTGCCCAGCTTGCAGGGCTTGAGCCCGCAGGTGTGATTTGTGAAATTCTAAAAGACGACGGCACCATGGCTCGGCTGCCCGATCTTCTTGAGTTCGCCAAAGGTCATGGCCTGAAAATTGGAACGATTGCCGATCTCATCAAATACCGCAGCGCCAATGAAAGCCTGGTCAAGCGTTTGTCGCAGCGTCGAATCCGTACCGCCCATGGCGAGCTGCAGCTGGTGGTCTATGAGGACCGTGCGGCCCAGCAGCCGCATCTTGCGCTTGTGGTGGGCGAGCCAAGGCCTGATCATGAAAGCCTGGTGCGTGTGCATGAGCCCTTTACGGTGATTGACGCGCTGGACGCGGACAGCGCCCTTCACAGCTGGAGCCTAAGCAACGCACTCGAGGCCATCCAGGGTCATGGGGTGGGCGTGGTGGTGATGCTGAACTGCGCACCATCCGCTGAAGTTATTTTTGCAAAGCTTCAGGTCGTGAATCAGCCTACATCGGCAACGCTGACCCAAGGTGCGAGCCGTCAGCTTCGTAATTACGGCCTTGGGGCAGCAATATTGCGTGATCTTGGTGTTGGCAAGATGAAGATTCTTGCCCAGCCGCGAAAGATGCCCAGCATGATGGGCTTTGGATTGGAAGTAACCGGCTACCGTGGAGGAGACAACAATGAATGAATTGCGAATGGATCTTGAAGGCGAAGGCCTGCGTGTTGCCATCGTGCAGGCACGTTTCAATGCCGACATCGGCGACCGTCAGCGTGAAGCCTGCGTGGATGAGCTTCTTCGGCTGGGTGTTGGTTCAGACGACATCGTGGTGGCCAAGGTGCCAGGTGCACTTGAAATTCCGCTCACCTTGGCCCAGCTTGCGGAAACCGGACGATTCGATGCCTTGATTGCATTGGGTGCCGTGATCCGTGGCGAGACCTATCATTTCGAGGTCGTCTCGAACGAATCAGCCGCAGGCATTGCCAAGGTGGCGCTGGAATTCCACATTCCAGTCGCCAATGGCGTGCTCACCACGGAAAACGATGCACAGGCGCAGGAACGCGCTTCCGACAAAGGTCGAGACTGTGCCCGTGTGGCCGTGGAGATGGCCAATCTGTTGTTCGCCATCGATGATCAGCTCAGCGGTGACAATGAGTAAGTCATCGGCGGATTCGAAACCGGTGGGCGCAGAATCAGCGCAGGCTCCCCGGGTCGACCGGGTGGCGCGAGGCACCCGCCGTTCATCCCGCAGTCTTGCGGTGCAGGGCATCTATCAGTGGCTCTTGTCGGGTGAGGATGCCGGCGCCATTGACGCGTTCATGCGTGAGCAAGAGGCCTATGCCCGTTGCGACCAAGACTATTTCGACGCGCTTTTCCATGGTGTCTTGCGCAAAGCCCCAAGCCTTCGAGAGACCTTCAGCGCGCAGCTGGACCGCCCCATTGAAGAGCTCTCTCCGGTGGAGCACGCCATCTTGTTATTGGCCACCTATGAATTTCTTCACCTGCCCGAGGTGCCTTATCGGGTGGTCATCAACGAGGCCATTGAGCTTGGCAAATCCTTCGGCGGCACGGACGGACACAAGTACATCAACGGTGTGCTGGACAAGCTTGCGGCTCAACTAAGACCGAATGGCTAGCTCGAAAGAGTTCGATGTCATTGACCGCCTGATTCGACATCAGGCCGCGCGGGGCCAGCCCTTTCATGAAGACCCTCAGGCCCTGGGCATCGGCGATGATGCCGCGCTGATTCCGCCGCTGCGTGATGGCGAACAAATGGCGGTTTCCACCGACATGTTGGTGGAAGGCCGACACTACCGCGCATCGGTGGACCCTCGGTCGCTGGGACACAAGGCTCTTGCCGTCAACCTTTCTGATCTCGCGGCCATGGGTGCAAGACCTGTTGCCTGCACCCTCTCGGCTGGGCTGCGTGATATTGATGAACCCTGGATCACTGCTTTTCTTGAAGGCTTTCTTGCGCTTGCTCGCGAGGTTCAGTGCCCATTAATTGGTGGTGACACGGTCGGTGTGCCTGTGGGGTCACCCCAGATCTTCTCGGTGACCGTGATGGGTGCCGCACCGCTGCCCAATGCGCATGGTCAGGGCGGCGCACTCCGAAGGGATGGGGTCAGACTTGGCGATGATCTCTGGGTGTCGGGGGCGCTGGGTGATGCGGCCTGGGCTGTGCAGAGTGAGGTGTCCGACGTTCGATTGGACTGGCCTTCACCGAGGCTCGCCCTTGGTGTGGCACTTCGCGCCGGTGCTCTGGCTCATGCGGCCATTGATGTCTCTGACGGATTGACCTCCGAGATTGGCCATCTGTTAAAGGCGTCGTCTCAGAAGCAGCGCACATGCATGGGAGCAAGGCTGCAGTGGTCGGCGCTGCCCTTGGGTGATCGATTGCTCACTCTGGTGGACTCCGGCCAGATGTCTTGGAATGAGGCGCGTGTCTTGGCTGCAGCGGGCGGCGACGATTACGAGCTCTTGTTTTCTTCGCCGCCTTCGGCGCGTGACGAATTGGTCGCGCTGTCCAATTCACTTCGCCTTCCGCTGACACGAATTGGTGAGATCATTTCGTCTAATCAACCCGTTCATCTTGACTGGCGTGATGACCAACAACAGCCGCTTCCTTCGCCCTGTCTTGACGCCATTCGCGCCCGCGGCTTTCATCATTTTTCAG
>JBBAQV010000087.1:0-4314 GCA_040400125.1 Burkholderiaceae bacterium | reverse complement strand
AGGCTTTATGAAGACTCAGACATCTCATCTGCTGCGCATTTTCCTGGCTGGCCTGCTTGCCGCCCTGCCCCTCATTGCCACTGCAGCATTACTTTATTTCGTCGTGCGGCTGATGCTGGATTGGCTTGGCCCGAACAGCCTTTTTGGTGGCCTGATGGGGTCGCTTGGCCTTGGCGTGGCCGGTGCTGAATGGGTGGGCTATCTGATTGGGCTGGCTGTGGTGGTGGTCATTCTGTTGGGCCTGGGCCTTGCCGTTGAAAAGGGTCTGCAACGCTGGTTTAACTCGCTGATCGATGGCCTGGTTCGACGCATTCCTGTGGTGCGCACGGTCTATGACACCATCAAAAACTTTGTGGATCTGCTGTCCAAGCGTGACAAAGACCAGATGAACGCCATGCAGGCGGTGTGGGTGCATTTCGGTGGGCCTGGCGGCGCCTCTGCACTGGCCTTGCTTTCATCGCCGCAGTCGGTGATGGTCAACGATGTGGAATGCCTAGCCGTGATCATTCCCACGGCACCCGTACCCATTGGTGGCGGCCTGCTTTACGTGCCCAAGCACTGGGTGACCGCCAGCGATCTTGGCATGGACGCAGTGACCAGCATCTATGTCTCGATGGGAATGACGTCGCCTCAGTTTGTGAAAAAGGCCTGACCCAAAGAGGCCAAGCATCTTTTAACGGACGAACCGTTTCAGAAACTCCACCGTAGACTGGCCTGCAGATAACGGTGGCGATAGTCCGCGCTCTGGGCATTGGCGCTGTCGCCGTATCCGGCCCGAATGTCAAAACCAAGACTTCTCCGAACCGGCGAGGAAATCAAGACTTCAACAAGCTTGGTCTGAGTCGATGCCTCGGTGCCGACGGTCTGACGACCAACTCCGCCGATGAGGTACCACATCCAGCCTTCAACGCGGCGACGAAGACTTAAAAGCAGCATCTGCTCATGATAACGGTCAGGACTGAAATAATTGGTGCTGATGTCGTCGGTTTGGAAACGTCGGTAACGCCAGTGAGCTGCGATACCAAGATCTGGGAACACGTCATAAATGGCGCGGACACGTTGGTGATGACGTTGGTTGTGATCCGAAAAATCTTCTTGGCCCAGCAACCCAATGAGCAGCAAACGTTCTGTCGCCTGAAATTCGATGCCAAGGTTAAACCCCGTTGCATCCACCGACTCTTGAATGCCACGCTCCGACTCAACCCAGTCCTTTGACACCGATGCATTCACTACCACACGATCACTCACTGAAGTGCTGAAGGCGAGCTCGCCAAGGGTGGTTTCATCACCCGCCACTTGACTTCGGCCAAGAACCAGCTGAATGCCGTGACCGGTATTGGGGTCAAGAAGATCGAACGTCAGGTCCAACCGTTGGCCGCTCTCATTCCAGGCATCCGCGTCGTATTGAAGGCGCGTGAAGCGAATACCCATCAAACCCTGACCTGCTCCCGGCTTGTAGCCAACCCCCATGGAGTAGCGAGCAATTTTAAAATGATCGTTGTCACTCGAAGCAAACACCGAAGGGCTTACGATCCATGTAGGGGGTTGATCCTCTCTGGGCTCTCTGGACTCTTTGCCCTCTAAAGCCTGCGCCGGCAGGCTTAAAAGATGAATGGCCGCCAACAGAAGCATGGATGCGACCGATTGGATGCCTCTTTGTATCGGAAACTTCATTTGGTTCCCCAGACTTTTTTCTGGCCGAAAAATTCGCTCAGGTATCCCAGCACAGCAGCTGGCTGCAGGATCAAGGCATAGGGCAAAAGGTAAAACACGAAGCCGCCGAAATTCTGGCGCACATGCAGCCCTTGGCTGTGGAACATCTTGGATGCAGCTCGGTACATGAACCCATTGATTAAAAGTGCCATTGGAATAAGGCTTAACGTCATGGGGCCGACCAGCCAATAATGGCCGAAGCCCGCCATGATCAAACCCGGAATAAAACCAAAGGTGAAGGCAATGTCCATGAACGGGAAAAGAACATCCCACCAGATAAAGAAGGTGGTCTGTCGGGGCGCGATCAGCACACGGGGATTGGCCTTGAACGCCTCAATCATCCCCCTGGCCCAACGCTGTCGCTGACGTACAAAAGAGACCAGGGTCTCTGGAACCCGTGTAAAGGCAATGGCATCTTCGCAATAGCCAATCCGATACCCCCTCTTTAAAAGGTTCCAAGTAAGAACAATGTCTTCGCCAATATTGTCTGGCCAGCCGCCCACCTCTTGAAGTGCGGATCGTTCGTAGATAGAAAACGCACCCTGGGCCACCAGCGTTCCCTGGTAGAGGGATTGAACCCTCTTGACCGTGGCAATGCCATGAAAATATTCCCATTCTTGTGCTGCGGTGATCCAGTTGTGTCGTGAATTTCGGACCATCGTTGCCCCGGCAACCGCACGGGTTGTCTCGGGGTCACTCTTAAGGCGCTCAACAATTCGAATCAGCGCCTCTTTGTAGAGAAACGAGTCGGCATCTAAGGTAACAATTAGGTCATGACTGGACGCATGCAACCCAGCATTCAGCGCCTGTGCCTTGCCCATATTCGCCGGTTGATTCATCAGCCGTACATGCGGGTAAGACGCCATGAACTGCTGAACCACCTGAGCGGTGGCGTCGGACGATCCGTCGTTAATCACGATCACCTCGATCAAGCCTGGGTAATCCTGTCGCTGAATACTCGTGAGGGTGTCCTGGATGTTGTCCGATTCGTTATAAGCCGCGATAAGAACGCTGATGGGCGGGTAGTCTTGAAGGTGTTTTCTGACAGGACGCCTGTCAAGCAGCAGGCTTGAATACATAAATGCATTCATAAAGCCCGGAACAATTGCGATAAACACAATGAGATACACCGCCAGGAACCAGCCCACCGACGAGGTGAGCGTGTCAACCCAGAACGTCGCAGCCCAAATGGAGAAAGCCGACCAGGCCACAGCAAACGCCAGGGCGATGCCGAATTTTGAGTGAACCGAGACATACATGGGTAGGTCTCGACCTGGACTTAGGCTAAACCGACCCGTACGGGCTGGATCTGAAGTTCAGGAAACTCATAGGCTTCTTGCTGAAACAATCGAAGACAAGAGTCTACGATCTTGCTGTCATAGAGCGTGTTACGCCCGGCATCGATGGTGGACAACGCGGCCTTTCGGCCAGCCACCTGACGATAAGGGCGGTTACTCGACATGGCCTCGACGGTGTCAGCCACGGCAATGATTTTTGCTTCTAAAAGAATTTCTTTGGATGTCAGGCCCCGCGGGTAGCCACTGCCGTCTTCCCTTTCGTGATGCTGCAAGACAATCTCGGCCACTGGCCACGGAAACGGTATCCCCTTTAAGACCTCGTACCCTGTCGCGACATGCTCGCGCAAAAGGCCAATCTCGTGCGTATTCAGAGGGGTGGGCTTCGTGAGGATCTCGGCGGGGATTACAAACTTACCAATGTCGTGCACCAAGGCGCTAAGTTTTAACCCCTCAAGAGCGGACGCGCTCAGCCCCAGCATCGCGCCAATGCGCACAGACAAGTCAGCGACGTTGGATTGATGGTGTCGGGTGTATGGGTCGCGAGCACCAATGAGATTGGTCAACGACTGAATGGACTGCTCATAGCTTTCGCGAACGAGCTGCTGATATTGCTGAGCCCGCTCTTCAGCATCGACTCGGCTGGAGATGTCGCGGATGTTGCACTGAATAACCTTTTCTTCTTCAACATCATAGGCATTGCAGACAAATTCGGAATGAACGATGTCGCCGTTTTTCTTACGCAAAGGAAGGTTTTCATAGCGGATATAGCCCACGGTCTGCAATGCGGCCACTGCATTCTTCGAGGCCTCAATATCGACAATGGCGCCAATCTGCCATAACTCCTTACCGATAAGCTCATCTTTGTCATAGCCCAAGAGCTGCGTAAGAAATGGATTCACGTCTTCAATCCTGGCGGTGTCGAAGTTCAGGATCAGGATTCCATCCTGCGCGGCCTCGAAAAGCCGCCGATAGCGTGACTCTGATTTGACGAGTGCCGCCTCTACCCCTAAATGGGTCTTGGTCATGGGCAGCTAAGCCTTACCCTGAAAATTACGCAAAGACTCAGCCGCGAGGTTGGAAATCTTAACGGCTTCGGAAGCGGAGGCTGAAGCATTCTTTGATGCTTGAGCCGCTTCTGCGGAAACCTTCAGCAAAGCCTCCTCTGCCTGATGGGCGACGGCGGCGGCGGCTGCTGCCGCCGCGGATGCGGCCGCGGCAGCCGACTCAATAGCGGCAAGGGCAGCTGCTTCAGCTGCAGCCGCTGCGGTCTCAACAATTGGGCGAAGGGATTCGGAGGCTGCAA
>JBBAQV010000086.1:0-4337 GCA_040400125.1 Burkholderiaceae bacterium | reverse complement strand
CCGGTGATACAGCCAAGGCAGCCTTCGCGAAAATTGGTGTGTTGATGGCCAGTGCGCGTCGTACCGCGCAGGCCCTTCACCCCACCAACCTTCATGTGAACGAATCACTCTTTCCGAACGACACTGTGCAGAGCCGAACCCCTGAACCCGGCTGGCTCGAGCGTTGGCTCGACCAACAGATTCGTTTTGATACCCAATGGGAAGGCAAGGTTGCGGAGCGCATCCTTCACAACCTGTCGCTGCTCTTCGAACAGTCCTTTGCCAGCGTGCAAGAACTCAACCGCTTCCGAAAATCGCTGGCCTAATCCGGCCACGCTCGCGCCTTGGCCGCCACCCCAGATTTCGAGAAGAAAATCTGCCTGCCCGACGATCTTGCGCGTCGGATCCAATCGCTTCCCGCGCCTCGCGTGTTCACCAATGGCGTCTTTGATCTTTTGCATCGCGGCCATGTGACCTACCTGGCCCAGGCTCGCGCCGAGGGCGCTTCACTGGTGGTGGCCTTAAACGACGATGCATCCACCCGGCGACTGGGTAAGGGGGCGGATCGGCCCATCAATGCGCTTACTGATCGTCTTGCAGTCGTGGCTTCACTTGAGAGCGTCTCCATGGTGACCTGGTTTTCCGAAGACACGCCCGAGGCTCTGATTCACCTTGTTCGGCCAGAGGTCCTGGTGAAAGGTGGCGACTGGGCCGTGGACAAGATTGTTGGGGCCGACTTTGTTCGATCACTTGGAGGCAGGGTTCTCTCCATTCCCTTTGAGCATGAACGCTCGACCACCAGCATGCTCGCGAAGATTCGTCAGGCCAACACAGCCTGAAGGCCTCGAAGTGACAGGTCGTGCACAGGCACAGGCCTGATGGTTGCGCCAAGCTGAATCATTGCATCACCAAGAAAATCAGCCGCACCGCCATGCAGAAGAATGGTTTCAGGCTGGATCTCATCCACCAGACGAATCAGCGGTGCAGCCTGAGCCAAGGCCACGCCCGCGCTGATGGCCGTTCGAGAATCCTTGGGTGGCTGAAGCTGCCGACCCAACACCTGGGCATCAAGCTCATATTGAAGATCGCGTGTGCCTGACCGCAGGCTCTGGGCCATCAGTCCCAGACCCGGCCAGATCCAGCCGCCAAGAAATCGGGCCTCCAGGTGCCCCGAAGTATCCAACGATTCCAGGCTGATGAGATCCACTGTGGTGGCCGTGCCCGCGCTCACAATCAGATGGCGAGACTCCCCCGCTTCGCTAGGCGCAAGCAGCCCCATCGCCAGTGCGCCGACTGCCGAGATCCAACGATCAGCGCCAAGTTGTTGAGGCTGGGCATAGCAGTTACTCATTCGTATGGCTCGGTGTGGGTCTTTCAGCGCACGCCCCTGCCAGAGACTCTCGGAGCGGCTGGCCGGCTTTGCCGGCTTTCCCGCCAAAGCCTCAAAAGCCGAGCTCACGCAAGCGGCTACCGAGATCGGGCCCACTGAAAGCCATGAGAGATTGATCTCCCAACCCGAGAGCCCGCCCAGCGAATTCGCAGCATGCCGCCACTGGGAGAGCAACGCATCCGCCGTGACGTCCGAGTTGGCGCAGGAAACCAAGTCTCCTGCTCTCCACCCATCAGAACCCTCAAAGGACAACTGACCCGTGTTTATCAACACCCACTGCGACTTCACGGCCGAGTTGCCACAGTCCACAAGCAAAAGCGCATTCATCATCTTGGCCTTTGGTTTTTCATGCCTGGGTTGGTCGAACTGAGGCGTCGCCGATTCGAACGGAGGTGAGCCCTGAAGGGGTCTCAAGCAAGAGCGCCCCGTCAAGGTTCATGCCGCGATAAACCCCCTGCTGCAAAAGACTTCCTGAATGAGGGTGAACAATATTGACCGACTGGTTCATCAAGACATCATGCTTGACGAACTCCTCCACCCATAGCGAACGATGAATGAGGTGCTCACGCTGGTGAATCACCGCTTCGTCGAATGTTTGAATCACTAAGCCAGCAAGTTCCGAGGCTTCGATACTACAGCCCAGTGAAGCCAGATCCATCACAGGCCGATCCAGCTCTGGGCCAGCACCCGGCCATCCAAGATTGATGCCAAGCCCGGCCACCCACCAATCGGTGCCACCCACTCGATGACGAGACACCAACACGCCACCAAGCTTTCGGCCGCAGCCCATCAGGTCGTTTGGCCATTTGAGGCCAAACTCATGGGCTTGGCTGGGAAATCGTGCAGTCAAAACCCCATGCACCAAAAGCCCAATTCGACTTGGCCAACAGGCTCGATCCATGGGTTCGTTAATCGCTGCCGGCCAGGCAACCGACAGGGCCAATCCATCGGGGCTGTCATGCCACCGACGACCATGACTGGCCATTCCTTGGGTTTGTTCGGTCGTCCACAGCGCAAAGGGCTGAGCCGCGAGAGCAAGGCGTCGCACGCACTCGCGCTGGGTGGAATCAATCGAAGAAATTCGCTCGGCCGCCAACATGTTGGCATCATAGCCTCATGAATCGGGCCAACTCACTTTTTCTTGCTGCTGCTCTGTATGCCGCGGGGATCATGGTGATTTCTCTGTCGCCGTTCACCGGCTGGCGATTTATCCCCGAACTTCCATGGGCATTTCTGAGCAAACCCTGGCCTCGATACTGGACGCTTTTGGATCTGATGGCCAACATTCTGGCCTACATCCCCCTGGGGCTTTTGGCCAGTCGAGCCCTGAGTCAACGACTTGGGCGAAATCCATGGGGGCCGGCCTGGGGATTCCTTTTCGCGGTCATCGTGGGCGTGGCGCTCTCCACGGCCATGGAGTCGATCCAAACATATTTACCAAGTCGCCGATCCTCCATTCTCGATCTTGCTGCCAATGGCATCGGCTGCAGCATCGGTGCATTTCTTGCCAGCGCCTATGCGCTGAACAAAAAACGACTGCACATCACCGAGTCCAGACCCACCGAGATTGGTGCGGTCATGCTGCTTGGACTTTGGCTTGTTGCGCAGGCTTCACCCCAGCCCATGTGGCTGGCCATGGGAGACCTTCTCTCAGGCTCTGAGGGATGGCGATCACTTCTGGCCTGGCTTTCAGGCTCGGCCGCCGACAGCGACTTGGCCATGGAGAGTTTTGCTGCCCAACGAATCCTTGCCGAATCGATTGCCGTCGCCTCGGCTCTACTCAGCTGTGCCCTGCTCAGCCACCTCACCCTCATGGAGGCGCCTCGATGGTTTTCAGGCTATGGGCCTCAGCACTGGGTTTATGCCGTTGTGGTTGTTATCGTTTCAACGGTGTTGGCTCGAGTGGTCTGGATCCTTCTTTTTCAGACCCCGGATGCGCTCGCGACATGGTTCACCGCCGGGGTTCAGGCCGGAATTGTGCTTGCGCTTTTGAGCGCCTACGGGCTTGCCGGAATGAGGCCAAGCCATCAGCGCTGGGTCGCCATGATTGGGGTCTTGATCACGCTTTTGGTGGCCAACACCCAGCCGCAGAGCGGCTATCCCTCGCCGAGTTCGCTCGACTGGTTCAGTGGTCCTTGGCTAAACCTGCAAGACCTTGCCAACATCGCTTCCGTGGTCTGGCCCTTTGTCGCCCTGGCCTGGCTCCTGTTCGTCTTGAACCGCAAGGCCATGCGCGGCCTGGACCGCGAAATACGGCCATTTCGGGTCGGAGATGAAGGATAAAATGGGGCCCATGAGCTACTTTGAAAAGCATGTGTTCTTTTGCGTCAATGAACGCGAAGATGGCGCCGAATGCTGCGCCGGCTGTGGCGCCAACGAGGTACAGGCACATGCCAAACAACGAATCAAAAACCTTCGAAAAAACGGCCAGGGCAAAATTCGAATCAACCGGGCTGGCTGCATGGACCGCTGTGACGAAGGCCCCGTGATGGTGATCTATCCTGAAGCCGTCTGGTATCGCTATGTTGATCAGTCGGACATCGACGAGATTATTGATGAGCATCTGCTGAACAATCGAGTTGTCGAGCGCCTGAAAATTTGAACCCGTCCACCCAACGTTTGCAGATTCCTGGCCCCGCTGGGGCCATTGAAATCGCTATTGATCACCCATCTTCAGAGCCCAAGGGGCTTGCGGTCGTTGCTCACCCCCACCCTCTCTTTGGCGGGACGCTGGACAACAAGGTGGCGCAGACCATTGCGCGGGCCTTCATCGCTGAAGGGCTGATCTGCCTTCGCCCCAATTTTCGGGGCACCGGAAAAAGCGAGGGCGCGCACGACCACGGGCAAGGAGAGGTCGGCGACCTCTGGGCTGCCTGGAAATGGTTGATTGATCAACACCCGGAAGTTGCCGGTCGCCGCTGGATGGGGGGCTTTTCCTTTGGTGGTGTGATGACCACCCATCTCGCTC
>JBBAQV010000085.1:0-4396 GCA_040400125.1 Burkholderiaceae bacterium | reverse complement strand
TTGTCTTGTTTGCTTTTGGATTGTTGGTGGCCCGCTTTGTCTACCTTCAGATCTGGAAGTACTACGATTTTCATGCGCTTTCTGAAGACAACCGAGTGGCCATGCTTCCGGTGCAGGCCCCAAGAGGTGAAATCTTTGACCGCCATGGCGAGATCATTGTTCGAAACACCTCGGCCTTTGCTCTTGAGATTGAGCCTCACAAAGTCCCCGACCTGGAGGACACACTGAATTTTCTTGGTTCAATCATCAAAATTACCGATCTTGATTTGATGCGTTTTCGCAGGCTGAAAGGCGAGCTTCGCCGATTTGACTCCGTTCCGTTGCGCCCCACGCTAAACGATGCTGAGGTGGCAAAGGTGGTCGTGCATCTCCATCGGCTTCCTGGCGTGTCGGTGAATGTTCGAAGTATTCGCTACTACCCATTCGGAGATTCCGCCTCCCATTTGCTGGGGCACATTGGACGAATTTCGAAGCGGGATCGAGAAAAGATTGAGCAGCAGCCCGAACTCGCCTCGAGCTATTTCGGCACCTCACACATCGGCAAGCTTGGTCTCGAACAGTTCTACGAAGAGGCCCTGCGAGGCCAGACCGGTTTCGATCGAATGGAGATCACCGCCGGCGGACGAATGGTGAGAAGCCTTGCCCGTCGCCAGCCGGTGCCTGGGAAGAACCTGACGCTGTCTGTCGACGGCGAGCTGCAGCGTCTGATTGAGCAGGCGTATGGCAAACGTCGTGGCGCCCTGGTTGCGGTGGTGCCTCAGACCGGCGAGGTGCTTGCCTTTGTGTCAATGCCTAATTTTGATCCAGCACTTTTCATTGATGGAATTGATGCGAACTCTTGGGATGCGCTGAATAACTCGCCCGACAAGCCGCTGCTGAATCGTTCGCTGCGCGGCACCTACCCGCCCGGCTCAACCTATAAACCTTTTATGGCCTTGGCCGCACTGAAATCAGGCATGAGAAAACCCGAGGACACCATCAACGACCCTGGTTTCTTCATGTTTGGAAACCATAAGTTTCGTGACAGCAAGCCCGAGGGCAATGGCATTGTTGATCTAAAAAAATCAATCGTGGTCTCAAGCGACACGTATTACTACATTCTGGCCAGAGATATGGGCGTCGATATGATTTATGACCACATCGCACCCTGGGGCTTTGGTGAGAAAACAGGCATTGATCTGATTGGTGAAACCAAGGGCATTCTTCCTTCATCCCGTTGGAAGCAGGAACGCTTCAATCAGCCGTGGCACCCCGGCGAAAATATGTCGATCGGTATTGGTCAAGGCTATAACTCGTTTTCGATGTTGCAGATGGCTGTGGCGACCGCGGGCCTTGCCAATCGGGGGGTCTTGATGAAGCCTCGGCTCGTGAAGTCGATCGAAGACCCCAACACGGGCGAAGTCACAACTTTTTCGCCCGAGGTCCTTCGGCGTGTTGACTTGAAGGACGAGGACTTAAACCTTGTGATTGAGGCCATGGTGGATGTGAACCGGGCTGGCACGGGCGCCGCCGTTTTTCGTGGCGCCAACTACACCGTGGCCGGCAAGACTGGAACCGCTCAGGTGATCAGCATTGGGCAGAACGAAAAATACAATGCAGCACGAATCGCTGAGCGGTTTCGAGACCATTCGCTTTACATGGCCTTTGCCCCCGCCGAGGAGCCCAAAGTGGCCTTGGCATTAATTGTTGAAAACGGTGGCTTCGGCTCGGCCGCGGCCGCACCGATTGCGCGAAAGGTTTTCGATTATTTGATCGAAGGAAAGCGAGCTCCGAATGGTCGGTGAGATTCATCCGTCGGGCGCCCGAGGCTTGATGTCCAAGCTGCGGCCTCTGTTCGCTGCGTTCGATGGGCCCTTCATTGGGTTTTTCTTTGCGATTGCCGTACTTTCTGTTTTGATTCTTTACAGCACGGGCCATGAGACCGAAGGACGAGTCCTGGATCACATGAGAAATCTCGGACTGGCTTTGTTGATTATGTGGATGGTTGCCCATGTACCTCCGGGGCAGCTGGAAAAATTAGCCGTGCTCATTTTTACGGTTGGTGTTCTTTTGCTTGTTGCTGTGGCTCTCGTGGGCGATGTCTCCAAAGGGGCTCAGCGTTGGCTCAACCTTGGCTTTACCCGAATTCAGCCTTCGGAGATCATGAAGATTGCCATGCCGATGATGCTTGCCTGGTACGTCAGTAAGCATGATGGCTTGAAATCGCGGTGGCAGTGGGTGGTCGCGGTGGGGCTACTGATGATTCCCACGGCACTCATCCTTGAGCAGCCTGATCTGGGCACCGCCATCTTGGTGTTTGCAGCAGGACTCTTCGTTTTGTTTTTTGCAGGTATTCCCTGGCGGCTGGTCATCATTGCCGCCAGCCTGTTGGTGGTCGCTGTGTTGGGGCTGGCCATTTTTGGCGATGCGGTTTGTCGCGACGGCATTTCCTGGCCTGGCTTTCACGAATACCAGAGGCAGCGCGTCTGCACGCTTGTTGATCCCATGCGAGACCCTCTTGGCAAGGGTTTTCACATCATTCAGTCCGTGATCGCCGTCGGGTCAGGCGGTCTTTTTGGAAAGGGCTGGATGCAAGGCACCCAGACCCAGTTGGAATTTATTCCGGAGCGTACAACCGACTTTGTCTTTGCGGCGTATTCCGAGGAATTTGGCTTCTTGGGCAATCTCTTGCTGATCGCACTTTACGCCGGAATGATTCTGCGTGGTTTGTGGATTGCCATTGGCGCACCGACGCTGTTCTCCAAACTTCTTGCGGCGGCCATTTCGCTCACCATCTTCAATTATGTTTTTGTAAACATGGGGATGGTGACAGGCATCTTGCCTGTGGTTGGCGTCCCCCTGCCCTGGATGTCTTACGGCGGCACGGCCATGGTGACGCTTGGCTTTGGCGCGGGCATCATTATGAGCATCGCTCGAACACGTTCCCAGACCGTTCAAGGTTTTCTGCTTCAGCGATAGGAGGAACTCATGGATGCAGCAGCCAAGGCCGCAGAGACCATTCTTCATGGTTTTGATCGGCATTACGGCCTGTTCCGTTACAACGCTCAGCAGGCCAAGCATCGTTTCGAAGCGGGTGACTATCAGGGCATTCGAAAGCTCGCCGCCGAGCGAATTGCCTTTTATGACCTTCGCGTGCGAGAGGCCTATGACCAGATGACCGCCGGCTTTGGCGACGAACTTGCGTCCGACCGATTCTGGCAGGAGGTCAAGCGCGCGTTCACGGTCTTGATTGCCGACCACCGCCAGCCGGAACTTGCAGAGACATTTTTCAATTCGGTCACCACCAAACTTTTGCGTCGGGAATACTTCCGTAACGACATCCTGTTTGTGCGCCCTCAAATCTCGACGGAATATCTGGATTCCGACCCGCCGTCGTATCGGGTCTATTATCCCAAGCAGCGGGGCCTGAAGCAGACATTGCTTGACATGGCGGTGGACATTGGGCTGGCCTGCCCCTGGGAAGACGTCTCTCGCGATCTTCGTTTTGTTCGCCGCGCCATGGGCGAGCGGCTTGAGCGCCCCTGGCATTCCCAGAGTGACCTGCAGATTCATGTTTTAAGGTCATTGTTTTTTCGTAACAAAGGCGCTTACCTGATTGGCCGGATCGTGAATGATGGCGACCCCATCCCGTTCGCCGTTCCCATCATGAGGACCCGAAGCGGGAAGCTTTTTTTAGACACCATCCTTTTCGAGCCGGAACAGATCTCGGTCTTATTTTCGTTTGCACGCTCTTACTTCATGGTCGACATGGAGGTGCCTTCGGCTTATGTCCAGTTCTTAAGAACGCTCTTGCCTAATAAAGCCAAAAGCGAGCTCTACACCATGCTTGGCCTGCACAAACAGGGCAAGACCTTGTTTTATCGAGATCTATTGAGTCATTTAAAACACTCCAATGACCGGTTTCGCATTGCCGACGGCATCAAGGGTTTGGTGATGCTGGTCTTCACCCTGCCCTCGTTCCCGTATGTGTTCAAGATCATCAAGGACAAACGCAGCAAAGACGTTTCCCGCGAACACATCGAGTCGAAGTATGTCTTGGTCAAGGTTCATGACCGTGCGGGGCGGATGGCGGACACCTGGGAATATTCGAATGTCGATTTTCCAAGGGCTCGCTTCGAGCAAAGCCTGATTGATGAGATCAAGGAATTTGCCCCAAGCATGATCAGCGAAATGGAGGGTCGAATTGTTTTAAAGCACCTCTATATTGAACGTCGGATGATTCCACTTAACCTTTATCTTGAACATGCAACCGAGTCTGAGGTGGATCATGCGGTCAAGGAGTACGGCGATGCGATCAAACAGCTGGTGGCCGCCAATATTTTCCCAGGCGACATGCTTTACAAGAACTTCGGCATGACCCGTCAGCGACGTGTGGTGTTTTATGACTATGACGAGA
>JBBAQV010000084.1:0-4407 GCA_040400125.1 Burkholderiaceae bacterium | reverse complement strand
AGCTCAGAGCCCATCCAGGTCAACACCGAAAGTGTCATGGTGACCGCGGTAAAAAGAGATGCTGTTCCCCGCTGACGAAGCGCCTCATAGACTGCTGCCTGCAGATCCAAGCCTTCGTCCAGGCCGTGACGGATGCGCTCAAACAGATAGATGCCGTAATCAACACCAACACCCACGCCAAGCGCCACCACCGGAAGCGTGTTCACCTTTAGCCCAATGCCAAGCGCCGTCATCACAGCATTGCAAAGCACCGTGACAATCGCCAGCGGAATGATGATGCAAAGCGTGATTCGAAATGACCGAAAGGCGATGAGGCACAGAAGCGACACGGACAAAAACAATGAAAGATTCACCCAACGGTCCGCCTCTTTCACCACCTGGTTCGTGGCCGCCATCACACTCAGGTTGCCAAGACCAATCTGGAACTGCAGGTCGTCTCGGTTGTGAGCCTTGGCAAAGGCCTGGACATCGTCCACCAATGACTGAATTGTTCCGGCTTGGTGGTCGGTCGTGTAGATGGACACAGGCATAGCCGTACAGCCAGGATTCATAAAAGCGTTACCAAGACGGGTTGCCGCGCCAGCACCCTGGGCCATCTGAACCGGGTCCTCCGGAAGCGCGCGCCACTTCACATTGTTTTCAGCATACGCCTGGCTAACCGCCATAGAAAACCCGGCAAGGCTTGATACCGCGGAGACACCTGGGTTTTGACGAATTTGCATCTCGAATTCGCCAATGGGTTCCATTACCCTTGATTCCACACAGGGTGACTCACCGCCTTGGGCCTCCACAATCACCTGCATCACATCCACACCAATTTCAAATCGGCTGGTGATCACCTCGGTGTCTTGGTTGTAACGGGAATCTGGCCGAAGCTCGGGAACGCCTTTGCCAAGATCACCAATCTGAAGGTCTTTGGCAACCCACAAGCCGCCCGCCAGAATCAGGGCTGAAGCGGCCACGCAAACCATGGCTGGCTTGCGTGATGCAAGAACCGAAAGGGCCCGCCAAAGAGCGTCCATCCCAGCCTCGCTTCGCGGCTTAAGTTTTGCGCCTGATCGATACGACAAAAGGGCAGGAAGAAGCAGCTTATTTGAGATGATCATCAGGGTGACGCCCAGCGTGGCCGTCAGCGCCAGTTCACGCACCATTTCAATGTCAACAAAGGCGATCACCAAAAACCCAAGTCCGTTGGCCAGCAACGCCATGGTGCCTGGTACAAACAGCTTGCAGAAGCTCTTGCGCGACGCCTCTTCAGGCGGCTCTCCGGCAAGGATCTCCAACCGCCAGGCATTCGTCATCTGCACGGCATGCGATACAGCGATTGAAAAGATTAGAAAAGGCACCAGAATGGACATTGGGTCCAAGCCCAGGCCCAGAAGTGGCATCAAGCCCAAAAGCCAGATCACGGGAATCAGCGAGCAGCCCAATGCATAGGCCGTCAGCATCCACGACTTGGTGTACCAGACCAGTAAGACCGTGGTGACTAAAAAGGCAAGCGCAAAAAACGCCAGCACTCCCGCAGCACCCGCGGCAATATCGCCCACTGCCTTGGCAAATCCGATGATGTGAATCGAATGTTTTTCTGATTCATGGCGGCCGCGAATGTCTTCAAGCTCTTTGGCAATTCGCTTCAGGTCAATCTTCTCGCCGGTTTGACTGTCCACTTCCTGCAAAGCCGCCACCACCATCACGGCCCTGCCGTCACGCGCCACAATTCGTCCAACCCAATCCGATTTGCCAACGTTCGCGCGAACCTGCTCGATCTGCTCGGGCTCGCCCCGAAAGTCGGCCGAGACCACATTGCCGCCACGGAAGCCCTCTTCCACCACTTCGTTGTAACGAACGTTGGGTGTGAAAAGCGATGTCACCGTGCTGCGTTCAACCCCTTTGATATAGAAAACTTCTTCGGTGATCTGCCGAAGAAGCAACATCGTGTCTGCGTTGTAAACATCACCTGCGGTCGGCTGAATGGCCACAAGAACGCGGTTGGCGCCCCCAAAAACCGACTGGTACTTCAGAAAGACCTTCATGAAAGGGTGATCCAGCGGGATCATTTTTGTGAAGCCCGCATCGGCCCGCAGCATGGTGGCAGTGCCGGCCAACACGAGCGTCAGCAAAGTAAACACAACCAGCAGCGAGCGTCTGAATCGAATCAGACCGCCCGCAATGCGGTTCACCAGATTCATCATGACTTATTGACCGGCTCAAGCCGGCTATTGAATTGACGAATACCAAACACGCCCGAAACATACAGGTCACCCCTGGGGGTTTCGATCAGGTCGGTCAGGCTTCCGGTCCAGATTTTTTTCACAGTGAAGCTGCGGCCATCGTCATTGCTCACTGCCACATGACCCTGGTCACCCAAAAGAACCACTCGGCCATCGGCCAGCACACGGCCTGACATCCAAGCCACCGTGGTGGGAACCGTCAAGGAAACCCATGCCCCGCCACGTTGAGACTGACGAAAGATTTGGCCGCGCATGCCAAAGGCAATCCGTGCGCCCATCTTCGTGACCACACCACCGAAAAAAGACCCCTGATACGGCGACCGTTGCTCTCGCCAAGCTAGGCCATTGGCAGATTCAGCAAGTGTTCCCGATTCACCCACCATCCAAAGACTGCCACTTAAGGGGTCATTCACCAGGCCGTAGATATGCCAGTCAAAGCCATCACCCAAGGGCCTGACGCGCTGCCAGCTTTTGCCCAGATCTGACGAGGTTGCCATAAGACCAAATGCCCCAGCCACCAGAATGCGGCGGTTTGCATCAATCGTCACCGAAAGCAGTGCGTCTTTGTTGGGGTTCACCGACTCAATAATTTCATTTGAAACGGGCTGCCAGTTCTTGCCGTAATCAGTCGAGACAAAAATCACCCCGCTGTGCCCTACCGCCACCACAAGACCTTCTGTATGGGAAGCAATCGCAGTAAGGTTTCTGTTCGTCGGCAGACGCGAGGTTACCCAGGCAGACGTGCCTGCCTCCGCCGCGGGGGCTCTTGTTGATGCGATATCAATCTGCGCAATCAGGCCTCGCTCACCCGCTGCAATGATTCCCTCACGTGTCTGGGTAAAGGCAAAAAAGCTTGCTCGATCGACACTGATCGGACGAATGAGCTGATCGGTATTGAGTTGAAATGGCTTTTGATTCGAATCTGATTGCGCCTGGGCAAAAAGAGCCCCTCCAGCCGCCACCCCAAACAACAAAACCACCGCCTGGCAGAAACCCACAAGGCGGTGGTGAAGAGAAAAAGATGTGGAGCGGTTTAGCGTGTGCCCCGGCGCCGCAAGGCGTCGGTCTGGAATTCTGACCATGAGGCTTTAATGCCAAACTGAATGGGCTTTTTAACTTCGTTGTCCAGATGAGAGATCAAGACGCTGCCGTTATTAAGGTCGTGCCACATCTGAATGCTGTACCAGGGAACCCCTTGGTCATAGATCTGCACAAAGCCGTGCAGACCAACGCGCCAGATGTCGCCACGGGTGTCGTAGCAGTCTTCGATCAAGATCATCCAGCTGTCTTCATCGAAATAAAACACCCGCTTGCCATAGATGTGTTTGCTGTCTTTTTTTAACGTGGCCTCAACCACCCAAACACGGTGCTTTTCATAGCGCATGAGGTCGCTGTTGGCCGTACCTTTGCCAATGACATCCGCATATTTTAGGTTTTTGCTGGCAACCTTATAGGTGTTGTAAGGCACAAAGACTTCACGACGACCAAGAAGCTTCCAGTCGTAACGGTCTAGCGCACCGTTAAACCCAAAGTATTGATCGGTGACCCGCATGCCCTCGGTGCCGTCAGCGACGTTGTCGTAAGCAAGGTCTGGGGCACGGCGAACGCGGCGCTGGCCAGCGTTGTACACCCATGCTGCGCGAGGGTTCTTAATTGGGTCTTTGAATTCGTGAACCATGTAGACCGTTCCCGCAAGCGATGCAGGCGCGGTGTAACTGGAAATAAAGGCAAACTGCAGGCCTGTGCCCACCTGGGAAGGCTCGATATTTTCCGCGTAGACAACACGGTCTGTGTAGCCCACACGATAGGAATCTCCGTTGGCGCGAACCGGGAACCATGAGTATTCACGGTCATAGCCGCCCCCTGCGTAACGCAGAAGGAAATTCTGCATGGCCTCTTCACCGGTTTTCGGCGCAGGAAAAGGCACGGTTGATTTCGCATGGCCCGACAAGGCCGAGCCGGAAAGGCTGATCTTGCCCGCCTCAGCAGCAATGTCGGCAATCACCTTTTCCGGAAGCCCCGCGGTGCGATGCGTCTTGTACACCGGCATGCGGAAATTCGGGTTCTTTTTCAGAAGTGCAAACGTACCCACCGAAAGCGAATCTTTGTATTGATCGGCGTTGGCCGCGGAGATGGTGAAAAGGGGCTTCTCATCCGCAAAGGGGTCAACATAGCC
>JBBAQV010000083.1:1974-4467 GCA_040400125.1 Burkholderiaceae bacterium | reverse complement strand
CGTCGTTTCTCAGCGCGTTTAGCGGCAGAGAAAATGGGCTTCATGAAGTTGCCGGAGTGATAGACAAATTCCTGCAGGCGATCAATGTAGGCGTCGAAATCATGAATGGGGCGCGTGGCCACACCGCTGTCAATGGCCGCCTTGGCCACCGCGGGTGCAATCTTCATGATCAGCCGGGGATCAAATGGTTTGGGAATGATGTATTCGGGGCCGAACGACAGGTGGCCCGAGCCATAGGCTGCAGAGACCACCTCGCTTTGCTCCGCGCGGGCCAGTTCGGCCACGGCATGAACCGCCGCAAGCTCCATTTCGCGAGTGATCGTGGTGGCACCCGAGTCCAGTGCACCTCGGAAAATAAACGGGAAGCAGAGCACGTTATTCACCTGGTTTGGGTAATCCGTA
Source organism: Burkholderiaceae bacterium (assembly GCA_040400125.1). Lineage (GTDB taxonomy): Bacteria > Pseudomonadota > Gammaproteobacteria > Burkholderiales > Burkholderiaceae_A > Lacustribacter. The sequence continues at coordinate 4,065 of JBBAQV010000083.1, read as the reverse complement.
CGACCGGTAGCAACGATGGCGTCACTGCGAACCGCCTTGACATCGTCGGGAAGAATCTCTGGGTTGGGATTAGCCAAGGCAAAGATCAAGGGCTTCGGTGCCATTTTGGCCACCATATCTTTTTTCAAGACACCGCCCGCCGAAAGGCCAAGAAAAATGTCGGCGTCAGTAATGACGTCCATCAAGGTGCGGGCCTCGGTCTTTTGAGCAAAGCGCTCTTTCTCAGGGTCCATCAATTCCTTGCGCCCCTCGTAAACCACACCGGCTAGATCTGTCACCCAGATGTTTTCCTTGGGCATGCCCAGATCCAGCAAGAGGTCAAGACAGGCCAGTGCTGCGGCGCCCGCGCCCGACACCACAAGCTTCACCTTTTTGATGTCTTTGCCCACCACTTTCAGGCCGTTGACAAAGGCGGCACCCACCACAATGGCCGTGCCATGTTGGTCATCATGAAAGACAGGGATCTTCATGCGTTCGCGAAGCTTGCGCTCGACATAAAAACAATCGGGGGCCTTGATGTCCTCAAGGTTAATGCCGCCAAAGGTTGGCTCAAGGGCCGCAATCACCTCCACAAGGCGATCAACATCGAGCTCATTGATCTCAATGTCAAAGACATCAATGCCTGCGAACTTCTTAAACAGCACCGCCTTACCTTCCATCACGGGCTTGGAGGCCAGGGGCCCGATATTGCCCAGGCCAAGAACCGCCGTGCCGTTGGTGATCACACCCACAAGGTTGCCACGCGCGGTGTAACGAAAGGCATTCACCGGATCATTGACGATCTCTTCACAGGCGGCCGCCACGCCAGGGGAATAAGCCAAGGCCAGATCGCGTTGGTTCACCAGCTGCTTGGTGGGGGTGACGGAGATCTTTCCCGGGGTTCCCTTCTCGTGATAATCCAAAGCCTGCTTGCGAAATTGAGGATCCATGTGCGCGCCTAATTAAAGATAAGAACAATGAGAAATGAAGTTAAAGAAACGACGACCCGTTAACACTGAGACAACAGAATTAGAAAAATTATCCCACGCCCAGTGCGCGGGCAATGGCCTGAGACACATGGACCGCCTGACGACTCGCACCATCCGTGATCTGATGTCGGCATGAAAAACCATCCGCCACCAGCAGGGCTTCAGGGGGGGCTTTTCTCACTGCGGGCAAAAGCTTGGCTTCGGCCATGGCCATCGACACCTCGTGGTGGCTTGCCTCGTAGCCGAAGCTTCCCGCCATGCCGCAGCAGCTTGATTCAATGAGCTCTGGTGCATAGCCAATCGTTCGAAGGGCTTCCAGCGTGGGGGATATCGCCCCCATGGCTTTCTGGTGGCAGTGCCCGTGAATCAGTACAGGAGGCAGAGGCGCCCCTGGCTTTTGCCGAGTCATTCGATCAGGGTTGGCGTTGAACTCGCGCATCCACCACTCTTCAAACAACAAGGCGAGCCCCGAAAGTTTTCGAGCCGATTCACCCAGATTCATCGTGAGCCACTCGTCTCTCATGCTCAAAAGACAAGATGGCTCGAGCCCCACCACGGGGACCCCTCGAGAGATCGCCGGCTCAAGCGCAGCGAGCGTGCGCTGGGCGTGGGTTTTCGCTTCGTTAATCATGCCCACAGAAAGGGAGGTCCGGCCGCAGCACAAGGGTTCCTGAGCCGCCGCCCCAGAGAGCGCCACCCGATAGCCCAGCGACTGCATCACGGCCAGCGCCGACTTGAGATGCTCGGGCTCGTAAGCGTTATTGAAGGTGTCGGCCCAGAGCACGACATCGCAATCGGCAAGACCCGCAAGCCCTCCGCGACCACGCATGGCACGAGCGAAGGAATCAGACCGCCACTTCGGCAGATTGCGCTTGGATGCAAAACCCAGCCAACGCTCACCCAGAGCACGCAGCAGCGGCGAGTGGTTTCGCAGGTTCAACAGAGCGGCCAGGCCAGGCACTCGAGTCACCCAAGGGGCCAACGAGGGCAACCCCGCAATGATTCGATCTTTGATTGAAAAGCCATGACGTGTTCCGTACTGATACTGCGCTTCAATTTTCATCCGCGCCATATCAACACCGGTTGGGCACTCGCGCTTACAGCCCTTGCAGCCCACACAGAG
>JBBAQV010000083.1:0-1874 GCA_040400125.1 Burkholderiaceae bacterium | reverse complement strand
CCATATCAACACCGGTTGGGCACTCGCGCTTACAGCCCTTGCAGCCCACACAGAGATCCAGCGCCTCTCGAACTTCATTCGAATGCCATGCATCCGAGCCCAGCTGGCCCGTCACCGCAAGGCGAAGCGTGTTCGCACGCCCACGAACCGAATGCTGTTCGTCACGGGTGACCCGATAGCTTGGGCACATGGTGCCCGCATCAAACTTTCGGCAGTGGCCATTGTTATTGCACATCTCGATGGCCTTCGCGAAACCCAGTGACGGGTCGCCGCCTGTGCCTGGTGCCGTGATGGCAATTCCAAATGTGCCGGGGTCGCCACGGGTGGAGGGGTCGTTCTGAACATTCCACGCCGACCAGTCCAAGCCAGTTTGCATGGGCTTGGCCGAGTGACCGGGGCGATAACGAAAAAGACGGCTGTCATCCATCTTCGTGCAGCGGACGATCTTGCCCGGGTTCATTCGATTGTCCGGATCAAATGCATCTTTCACCCGCTCGAAGGCATGGGTAATGTTTTTACCGAACTGCCACTCAACCCATTCGCTTCTTACAAGACCGTCACCATGCTCACCTGAAAAGGCACCTTTGTAGCGTCGCACCAGGGCGCCCGCCTCGTTGGCAATGGCGCGCATTTTCTCAGCGCCGTCTCGTCGCATGTCCAGAATGGGCCGCACGTGCAATGTACCCACCGAGGCATGGGCGTACCAGGTGCCCTGAGTGCCGTGTCGGGCAAAGACTTCGGTCAGTTGAGCGGTGTAATCGGCCAGGTGCTCCAACGGAACCGCGCAGTCTTCAATGAAGGAAACCGGCTTGCCGTCCCCTTTCAGCGACATCATGATGTTGAGGCCTGCCTTGCGCACCTCCCATAAGGCAGATTGACTCTTTGGGTTGTCCATCGACACCACGGAACCGGGAAGTCCAAGATCCGCCATAAGGGTTTCAAGATCCCTAAGCTTGCGAAGAAGCTCTTCGCGGTTGTCGCCCGCGAATTCCACCAACAAAAGAGCGTCAGTCTCCTGGCCGTTCACCCGGGTGAGCGCCGTCTCAATCACCGGGGCAAACAGCGGGTTGGCCCGGGAAAGCTCGATCATCGTGCGGTCCACCAGCTCAACGGCGGTGGGCGCAAGCTGGACGATGTGTTTCGTCAACGCCATCGATTCATGAAAGGTTGGGAAATTCACCACACCCAAGACCTTCTCTTTCGGCAGAGGCGAGAGTTTGAGCTTGATTGATTCAAAATAAGCGAGCGTCCCTTCCGAACCCACCAGAAGCTGCCCGAAATTCACCATGCCCTTCGGTGTGCCCGTCATGTAGGGGCGTTCACTCTGCGGATAGAAGATATCCAGGTTGTAGCCGCCCACTCGCCGCATCACCTTCGGCCAGACGGTTTCAATTTCGGTTTTTACCGAAGCCGCGATCTCGAAGAGCTGCGGTATCAAGCTGTTCATCCGCGCGTTGGCAAGGGTCATGTCACCGCCGTCCCCGAACCGTCCGAAGTAAGCGCGGGTTCCATCGGCGAGCACGGCATGAACGCCCTCCACGTTGTGCACCATATTGCCGTAATAAAGCGAGCGTGAGCCACAGGAATTGTTGCCCGTCATGCCCCCGATGGTGCACTGGGCTGAAGTCGAAACATCCACCGGAAACCAAACGCCGTGGGGCTTGAGAAAGGCATTTAGGTGATCAAGCACCATTCCGGGCTGCACGGTCACGGTCATGCCCTGGGGATCGAAGTCAAGAACGTTGCGCAGGTGCTTGCTGTTGTCGATCACCAATGCTGCGCCGACCGTCTGGCCGCACTGTGATGTCCCGGCGCCGCGCGGCAAGACGGGCACTTTTAAATCCCCGGCAACCTCCAGCGCAATTCGTGCATCG
>JBBAQV010000082.1:0-4467 GCA_040400125.1 Burkholderiaceae bacterium | reverse complement strand
CTCGCAAGATCATTGAAGACAACTCGGACAAGATGCATGTGATGGCCAAGGCGCTTTTGGAATGGGAAACGATTGATGCCGATCAGATCGACGACATCATCGAAGGTCGCCCCCCCCGTCCTCCGAAGCAAACCGGGTCCAACACGCCAAGCTCAGGCGCAGGCCCGACTGGGGTTGCGCCGGCGGCTCCTGCAGCAGCCTAAGCGACAAGGCCGGCCCAGGTTGGCTTCGCAGGCCCAGACAGACCAAAAACCGGCGGCATCCCCGCCGGTTTTTCATTGTGGCCGCTTCTCGCTGGATCTCTCTCGTCCGCAGGTCATGGGGGTGGTGAATGTCACGCCCGACTCATTCTCTGACGGCGGTCAGTTCCTTGACCCAAAGCAGGCCGTGGCCCATGCGGAGCAGCTCGTGAACGAGGGCGCTGATCTTCTGGATGTGGGCGGCGAATCCACCCGTCCAGGTGCAGAGCCTGTGAGTGTCGCTGAAGAGATCGATCGCGTCATGCCGGTGCTGGAATCTCTGCTGACTCTGAGCGTGCCCATCTCGCTTGACAGCCGAAGGCCGGAGGTCATGCGCGCTGCCATCGATCTTGGTGTGGATGTTCTTAATGATGTCAATGGGTTTCGCAACCCCGAAGCGTTGGAGATCGCCAGTCAATCGAAGGCCGGTCTTTGCATCATGCATATGCTGGGCGAACCCAAGACCATGCAGCAACAGCCGGTTTATCAGGACGTTGTGGCTGAGGTTCACGCATTTCTGGAATCCCAGGCGCATGCCCTGATTGCTCGTGGCGTGACCCCTTCCCGGATCGTCCTTGACCCGGGCTTTGGCTTTGGCAAGACTCTGGACCACAACCTGGCCTTGATGGGTTCCTTGGCCCAATGGGCATCTCGCTGGAACCTCTTGGTGGGCGTGTCGCGCAAAAGCATGATCGCTGCACTTCTGGCCAAGCATTCAACCGAGCCGCCTCGTCCTGCGGCCCATCGTGTCTTCGGCAGTGTGGCGGCCGCACTCTGGGCGGTGGACCAAGGTGCACGGCTGCTTCGCGTTCATGACGTGCAAGCCACGGTGGACGCACTTGCCGTTTGGTCTAGGCTTAAGCAAACCGTTCAGGATTAAAATCGGGCCATGACACGCAAGTACTTTGGCACCGATGGCATTCGCGGGAAGGTTGGGCAAAGCCCCATCACACCTGATTTCGTTCTTCGTCTTGGCATGGCCGCAGGCCAGGTGTTGGGCCAACAGATGCCGCACAAGGGCGATCACCCCACCGTGCTGATTGGCAAAGACACACGCATCTCGGGCTACATGCTGGAATCGGCGCTTGAGTCTGGCTTAAGTGCTGCAGGCGTCAATGTACTCTTGGTGGGCCCCATGCCCACACCCGCCGTGGCCTACCTGACGCGCGCGCTTCGGCTTTCGGCAGGGATTGTCATCAGTGCCTCGCACAACCCGTTTGATGACAACGGCATCAAGTTTTTTAGCAGCAAAGGCGAAAAGCTCTCTGACGCCATTGAAGAAGCGATCGAACAGGCGATTGATGCGAACCCCCAGTGTGTGGCCTCGAGCAGCCTTGGTAAGGTCCGACGATTGAATGATGCCTCGGGCCGCTACATCGAATTCTGCAAAAACACCTTTCCATCGGATCTTTCGTTACGCGGTATGAAGCTGGTGATTGACTGTGCCCATGGCGCGGCTTATCAAGTGGCGCCTCCGGTCTTTCATGAACTTGGCGCTGAAATCATTGTGATGGGCCACGAGCCCGACGGCTTTAACATCAATGAAGCGGTGGGCGCCACCCACCCGGAGGCTCTGGTGGCCAGAGTCCAAAAAGAAGGGGCCGATTACGGCATTGCACTGGATGGCGATGGCGACCGCTTGATCATGGTCAATGCACAAGGCCTGGTCTTTGACGGCGATCAGCTGCTGTTTGCCATTGTGAAAGATCGCCTTCGCCATGTCGGCGTGAATTCGGTCGCCGGAGTCGTCGGAACCTTGATGACCAACCTTGGTTTTGAGCGGGCCATGGACAAGCTCCACATCGACTTTCGGCGATCCAAAGTGGGTGACCGTTACGTCATGGAAATGCTGAAGGAAACCGGGTGGATGCTTGGCGGGGAATCCTCGGGACATATTCTCTGCCTGGATCAGCACACCACAGGCGACGGCATCGTCAGTGCGCTTCAGGTGTTGGCCGCAATCGTCCGATTCAAACAGCCCTTGGTCCAGATTGTTCAAGACTTTGTTCTCTACCCCCAGACCTTGATCAATGTCAGGCTGTCCAAAACTGCGGACTGGCAAAAGCATCCGGTGGTCCTTAAGGCTTGTGCGGATGCCCAGTCCCGGCTTGATCAGTCGGGGCGTCTGCTGGTGCGCAATTCCGGCACCGAACCTCTGGTGCGCGTGATGGTCGAGGCGCAGGATGCAGCGCTTGCTCAGTCCACAGCCGAGTTGGTGGCTAACACCATTCGAGAGCAATGCGGGGCTGTCACATAAACTTCACTTAAACGTCATGCCGCTGTCAACGATGGCGCCCATGATCAAGGTCCATGAAGCCCAACGAGCCCATGGACTTTCAAGAAGTCCCCACCCGCTACCGAGCCATCTGGATCTCCGACATCCATCTTGGAACCCCAGGCTGTAAGGCTGAATTCCTGCTGGATTTTCTAAAGTGGCACGACTCCAAAGATCTTTTTTTGGTGGGCGACATCATTGATGGCTGGCAGCTTAAAAAAGGCTGGTACTGGAAGCAGAGCCACAACGATGTGGTGCAAAAAATTCTTCGTAAGGCGCGCAAAGGCACCCGGGTTACCTACATCGCGGGCAATCACGACGAAGTTCTTCGGCAGTTTCTGGGGCTTGCCTTTGGTGACATCAAGATTGTGGATGAAACCAGCCATCAGCTGCTGGATGGCCGTGTGCTGTGGGTTACCCATGGCGACCTCTTTGATGGCGTGATCCAGCACGCCAAATGGCTGGCGTACCTTGGTGACACCCTCTACACCCTGGTTCTGAACATCAATCATCACCTCAACCGAATTCGCCATCGGATGGGCCTCTCGTACTGGTCGCTCTCCCAGTACCTGAAGCACAAAGTTAAGAACGCGGTCTCGTTCATTAGCTCCTTTGAAGAGGCCTTGACCTCGGAGGCACGCCGCAGGGGCTATGACGGCGTGGTCTGTGGGCACATTCACAAGGCGGAGATTCGTGAAATCAACGGCACCCTTTACTGCAACGACGGTGACTGGGTGGAAAGCCTCTCGGCCTTGGTCGAGACCAATACCGGCGAGCTCAAAATTATTCACTGGCCCTACCGCGACTCAAGCGGCATCCGGCCCCATGCCATTGAAACCCATGAGCAGATCTCGCTGAGTTCGATCAGCATTCGCGAGGTCACGCTGTCTTCCCAAACCATGATGAAAGGCTCGTCATGAGCGAACTGGCAATTCAGGAATACCTCGCGCGAATTGGTTCTGACCATTTCATTCCGGCGTGGCTCACACAGGGCGCGAGCCTTCAGTTTCATCACGCATCGGACGCCCACTACAGCATTGGCCTGGCCGATTCCCTGGACGATCTGCGCGAAGCTCAGCGTCTTCGTTATGACATCTTCAAGGCCGAGTATGGCGCGCAGTTCCATGGCGGTATTCAGGGTATTGACTCGGATGAGTTCGATCACTACTGCGATCACCTCATCGTTCGTTGTCAGGAAACCCAGGAGGTGGTCGGCACTTATCGAATGCTGCTTCCCAGCCAGGCCCGGCGAATTGGCCGGTATTACAGTCAGAGCGAATTTTTTATGACACGCATGGAGCGGCAGCTGAGTGACATGATTGAGCTGGGTCGTTCTTGCGTTCACCCCGACCATCGAAACGGCACCGTGATCATGCTGCTCTGGTCCGCAATCATTCGTTACGCCCGTCACCATGGCTGTCAGCATCTGGTTGGATGCGCCAGCGTGAGCATGCGAGACGGCGGCAGCCAGGCTTTGGCGTTGTGGCATCAGGTGAAACAGAGCGCCATGGTGGACCCCATGCTCGAGGCTTTTCCTAAGAACCCGCTGCCGCTGGATCAAATCCAGCCCGCAAGCCAGCTTGATATGCCTCCCCTCATTCGGGGTTATCTCCGTCTTGGCGCCAAGGTCTGTGGCGAACCCAGCTGGGACCCTGACTTCAACACGGCAGACTTTCTGATTCTGATGGATCTCTCGGTGATTCCCCCGCGTTATGCCCGACACTTTGGCGCCTAGGTTTTACTGTGGCTTGCCGTAACCCTTTGATTTTTAAAAGCTTTTGTTTTTAGCGAAAAACACGACTGTCACGGAGTTGAAACATTTGGTGCGTAAAGTCCGGCCCAAGGTTCAAGAAGTCTGAACTGGTTGTTTTGAAGCGAAGTCTGTCTCTTTTTATAGGAAGAACTTATGAAATCCACTATGAAGAAGTTTTTGATTGCCGCGGCCTCGGTTGT
>JBBAQV010000081.1:3416-4487 GCA_040400125.1 Burkholderiaceae bacterium | reverse complement strand
AAGGCTCAATCAGTGACACGATGGCTGCGACATCATCGATGTTGGCGGGACGCAGGGCCTCAAGGGTTTCCTCAACCACCATGCTGCCGATTCCGTCGTGGGTAAAGAGCTCAAGGAGCAAGGCGCCGTCGCGTGAGAAAGGAATGATGTGGGCTCGTTCCACACCGCCTTTGCAGGCCCGAAGTGCATGGCTAAGGGAGAAGCTGGCGTCAGGGAGTAGCTCACCTCTGGCAAGCAGTGTTTCTGCGGCGTCTTCCGAGATCTCGGCAATACGCTCGTCATCCTGTGTTGGCACGCCATGGTCTTCCGCCATGAAGATGAGCTTGTCGCAATCGAGACTCACGGCCACACTGGCTGCCACATCCTCCATGGAGAGGTTGAAGGCTTCGCCGGTGGGAGAAAACCCAAGGGGCGAGAGCAGCACCAGAGCACCACTATCCAGCGCGTTACGAATGGCCTCTGATTCAACCTTTCTCACCACACCGGTGTGTTCAAAATCCACGCCATCAACAATTCCAACCGGGCGCGCGGTGACAAAGTTGCCGCTGATCAATCGAATTCTTGCGTTGCCCATGGGTGTGTTCGGAAGGCCTGCCGAAAATGCGGCTTCGATGTCGAGGCGAAGTTCGCCAGAGGCCTCTTTGGCGCACTCAAGGGATGGCTTGTCGGTAATACGAAGGCCATGACTGAATCGGCTTTCGATGTTCCGCAGGGTGAGTTGTTCCTGAACCTGAGGCCGGCTGCCGTGAACCAGTACAATCCGCATGCCCATCGCTGCAAGGAGCGCAACATCATGGGCCAGGCTTTCAAGCTTTCCGGCTTTCACCAATTCACCGGGGAACCCCACCACAAATGTTTTGTTGCGAAAGGCGTGAATGTAGGGTGCAACCGATCGCAGCCAAGAGACGAAATCAACGGATTCCACCGACACGCCCGATGACTCCGTGGTGGTCGTGGCGCCATGGTCGCCGGGATGGGGTTGCTGCGCCTGGGAAAGGCTGGGTAGTGGGTTCATCGGCTGATTATAATTTTCCTGATGCGTATTGAGTTTCCGGAATCGTTGCCCGTCAG
>JBBAQV010000081.1:0-3316 GCA_040400125.1 Burkholderiaceae bacterium | reverse complement strand
CAGGTGGGCTATCAGATTCGTTTCAATGACCGCTCCCGGCCGGGCATGCCCATCAAGCTGATGACCGACGGCATTTTGCTGGCCCAGACCCAGGCCGACCCGCTGCTCTCGGCCTATGACATGGTGATTGTTGACGAGGCCCATGAGCGCAGCCTGAATATCGATTTCCTGATGGGCTACCTGAAGAACCTCCTGCCCCGGCGACCGGACCTTCGTGTGGTGATCACGTCGGCCACGATTGATGCCGAGCGGTTCGCAGCCCACTTCGGCTCGCCAGGCCAGCCCGCCCCGGTGATTGAGGTGTCGGGTCGTCTCTACCCGGTCGAGGTTCGTTGGCGCCCGGCAGAGTCCACCGAACTCGACCTGATCGAGCAGGTGGTGCAGGGGGTTGAAGAGTGCGAGCGTGACTGGAATGGCCAGGGCCCGGGAGACATTCTTGTTTTTCTTCCGGGCGAGCGAGAGATCAAGGCCGTGGCCGATGAGCTTCGTTCTCGGCCAGCCTCCAGCCTTCTTGGCCGCTCTGGGAAGATGGCAGCCGAGGTTCTGCCGCTTTATTCAAGGCTTTCCCAGTCGGATCAAGATCGGGTGTTTCGCTCCGGTGGCGCCCGCCGTGTGGTGCTCGCCACCAACGTGGCGGAGACATCTCTCACCGTTCCAGGGATTCGTTACGTGGTGGATTCAGGCCTGGCTAGGGTGAAGCGTTATCGCTATCGGGGTAAGGTCGAGCAGCTGCAGATTGAGCCCATTCCGCAGGCGCAGGCCAATCAGCGGATGGGCCGCTGCGGGCGAGTCGCCGAGGGCGTCTGCATTCGTCTTTACGATGAGGCTGAATTTGCCCAGCGTCCTGCATTCGCCGACCCTGAAATTCATCGAAGCTCATTGGCTGCCGTGATGCTTCGGATGAAGTCTTTGGGGCTGCCCGACATCCGAGCCTTTCCATTCATTGATCCTCCATCCGGTAAGGCGGTGGCTGACGGCCTGGTGATGCTTCGTGAGCTGCATGCGATTGATTCCCAGGGGGATCTCACCGAGATTGGCCGCACGTTGGCTCGGTTCCCAGTGGATCCACGAATCGGACGAATGATGGTCGCCGCCAGGCAGCATGGCTGCCTTCGCGAGATGCTGGTGATTGCATCGGCCTTATCCACGCAAGACCCCCGAGACCGACCCCAGGATCAGGCGCCGGCGGCTGATCGGGCGCATGCTCAGTTCGCCGACCCCAAAAGTGAGTTTCGATCTCTGCTTAAACTCTGGGACCGAATTCGCGTCTTGCATGACCAGCGTGAATCGAATCGACGTTATGAGCAGGCCTTGCGGGCCGAATTTTTATCGCCTATGCGGGCCCGCGAATGGCGCGAAGTGCATCAGCAGCTGCTGGAGTGGGCCGGCGAGAATCATTGGAAGCTCAATGAGCAGCCCGCCAGCGATGCGTCCATTCACCTGGCCATTCTCTCGGGCCTGCTCTCGAATGTGGGAATGAAGTCACCGGACGATCCGATCTGGCTTGGCTGTCATGACGTGAAGTTCCTGGTTTGGCCGGGCTCTTACCTTGCCAAGAAACCTCCTCGTTGGCTGATGGCGGCCGAGCAGGTTGAGACATCCCGGCTCTTTGCCAGAACCATTGCCGCCATCGAGCCCGAGTGGATTGAGCAGGCGGCCTCGCATCTTTTAAAGCGAAGTCAGTCCGAGCCCCATTGGGAAAAGAAATCCGGACGCGTGGTGGGCTATGAGCGAGCCACGCTCTATGGGCTCACTATCTACCAGCGGCGCAAGGTGTCGTGGGCGCAGCTTGGCGAACGCCAGCGCCAGGAGGCCCGTGAGATGTTTATTCGTGAGGCGCTTGTGGAGGGCGACTGGGATTGCCCGCACCGGTTCTTCGCGATCAATGCAAAGCGAATTCGCGAGGTGGAGCAGCTCGAGCACAAGGCACGCCGACCCGACATCCTGGTGGATGAAACGCTGCTTGCTGCGTTTTACGATCAGTTCGTTCCAGAGCATGTTGTGGATGCCCAGAGTTTTGCTGCCTGGTACAACGAAGCGGTGCGCGGTAACCCCGAGCTGCTGTGTCTTCAGAAAGAAGATCTGATGCGGCATGAGGCCGCAGGCATCACCACCGACCAGTTTCCCAAGGTGCTCAATCTGGGTTCCGAAAGCTACGCTCTTGAATACCACTTCGAGCCCGGTGACTCGCGCGACGGCGTGACACTTGTTTTAAATGAAGAGCAGCTGGCAGGGCTTGACCCGATTGGCTTGGAATGGCTGGTCCCCGGCATGTTGAAAGAAAAGGTTCAGCTATTGCTTAAGAGTCTTCCTCAGAAGATTCGCAGGGAGTGCGTCCCCTTGCCGGATTACGCCGAAGGTTTCTGCCGCCGCTCGGCCTCAGTGACAGGAAAGAAGAGCCTTATTCAGGCGCTGATCCGAGACATTTCCGAGGAGACTGGAGTCTCAGCGCGCCGCGATGACTTCAAGCTTGATGCCGTCAGCCCGCACTGTCGATTCAATCTCCGCGTGGTGGATCGGCATGGTCGGCGACTCGCCGAAGGCCGCGACCTTGAGCGACTGCAAGCCGAGCTTGGTGTAAGCCCCATCGACCAGGTCATTGCGCTTGACGGCAAGACCATGCGTGCATCCTGCCTTGATCGACTCGTGCTGGCCGTGAAAGAGCCGTTGAAGGCTCTTGAGAAAGAGCTTCACAATCGACGCGACATCGGGCTTAACTTCACACCCTTCGGTGGCCATGAGCAGCTCTGGGCCATGATCGCCGAGGCCACCTTGAGTCGTGTGTTTCTTGCCCAGGGGGTGCCTGAGGACGACGCGGCTTTTGATCGTGCGTTGACCAACGGAAAAGGCCGGGTGCTCTTGCTTGGCCAAGAGGTGCTTCGGTGGCTGGCCACCGTGCTGGCCGAGCACGCGCTGATTCTCAAAAAGATGGGCTCTGTTCGCAGTTTTGCTTCAGCCCATGCGGATATCACTCAGCAGCTCTCAAGACTGCTGCCCAAAGATTTCATGGTCTCGATCCCTGCCGAGCGGGCTGCACATCTGCCCCGGTATCTCAAAGCGATTTCAACCCGCATGGACAAATGCCGAGATGACCCCGCCCGAGATCAGCGCTGGCAGCGTGATGCGTCGTTGGTGGAGGCGCCATTTTGGCGCTGGGCGGCTCAGCAGCGGGGCCCCTGGCCCGACCGATTCATCGAGTTTCGCTGGCAGCTTGAGGAATTAAGAGTCGCACTTTTTGCACAGGAGCTTCGAACCCCAACACCGGTTTCGGTCAAGCGGCTTGAGAAATCCTGGCAACAGATGGAGAAGTAAAATG
>JBBAQV010000080.1:0-4492 GCA_040400125.1 Burkholderiaceae bacterium | reverse complement strand
TGCAGCGCATGACCCCTGACATTCCAAGATGGGCGACAAGTCGACCCGCTGGAAATTCGATGATGAGGTATTTCGCACGGCGTGTGATCGATACGACCCGCTGACCGACGAGACCTCGAAGAGCAGCCTCGGGAATGGGATAACGAAGGCGTTTTCCGCTCACCTTGAAACCAAGCAGCACCGAACCCTCAATCGATTGACGAAGGTGTCGGGCCGTGACTTCAACTTCGGGTAATTCGGGCATGACAGCGTGCGTGAAGAATGGGATAGTCTAGAACCATGAATGTTCGAAAATCATTGTCCTTGTTCTTGGCCATGAGTGTGGGGCTTGGCCTGGCCACAGGCGTTCAATCAGAGGCGAAGGCGCGATCTGAACTTCAGCCTGAACGAACCTTAACACCGGCACAGGAACAGGCGGGTTATGTTTTTCAGATTCTGGCCAGTGAACTTGCGCTTGCTCAGGGCGAACTCGGTGTGGCGGCCGTGACCTATCTGAGCGTTGCCAAGCAGACTCGGGACCCGGTTGCCGCCAAGCGCGCCACCGAACTCTGCATTGAAGCAAGACTTCCCGCTCACGCCGAGGAAGCCGCGGTGATCTGGCAGGCCAGCGCCCCCAATGATTTTGAGGCCGAGAACACCCTAGACCTGCTGCGCCTCGTGCAAGGAAAAACCCGTGATCTCATTGGGTCGCTCGGAGTTCGTCGCCAGGCGGCTCAAGCCAACGGCAAACTTGATGGTTTCTATGATTATCTTGCGAGCCTTGCCGGGCGTGCACCGAATCGGCAGGAAGGCTTGCGGTTGTTTGAAGCGGTCAGCCAGCCTGATCAAAACAGCCCTTCGGTAAGCTACACCCGAGCGATGCTTCATGAGCGCGCCGGTGACCACAAAACGATGGAGCGAATTCTTCAGCAACTGATTCGCGACAATCCCCAGCATGCTCACGCCCACAATGCACTTGGCTATCACCTGGCCGACCGAAACGAGCGACTTGATGAGGCTTTGAAATTGATTCAAACCGCCCACCAGCTTGCACCTCAAGATGCCCACATCACCGACAGCATGGGCTGGATCTATTTCAGGCTCGGCAAGCTCGACCTTGCCGAGAAATACCTTCGCATGGCTCATGAACAACAGCCCGATGCGGAGATCTCAACCCATCTTGGCGAGGTGCTCTGGGTGAAGGGGCTCAAAGACGAAGCCGAGATCTTCTTAAAACGCGCATTTCAGGTCGACCCGCGCAACGAAGTCTTGCTGAGTACGCTGAAACGCTTGGGAATTTCTCCGCTTCGTGTTCATCCGGGCCAATGACTCGTGGCGTGCCTCCGAGGCCTCGCATGAGGCTCATCCGGAAGGCCTGCCCAAAAGCCGCTTGCTGAAGGCTGCACTGGCCATCGCTGTGGTCTGCCTTCTTTCCGCCTGTGCAAGCGGATCCAACCCCCATCAGGCCATCGACCGCCCAGGTTCTGAAGAGATCGTGGTGATGAGCAGTCAGACAGGTCGGTTCGTTCTTCGTGTGGAAGACCCGAGCGGATCAACTCGCGGGGCCCAGGGAGGGTTTGAGCTTCTACGAACCCGAAGCCTTGCCACCAACAGTCTTGGCACCCAGCTTCATCTCTATGGGCCGATGAATCACTCGCTTGGCTCGTTGGAACAGGTCGGCGACCAACTGATGGCCAGAGATGGAAGGGGCCGAAATCTTTCGCCGACCGAACTAACCCATCAACTCAACACGCTTTTGGGGCAGGCTGACTGGCTAAGCCCACTGATGGCGATGGATCTCGCCACCCGACTGCTTAGACATGTGAAGGCCTCAGAGGTCAGCAGCCAAGATTCAGCCCGCGCGCCTTCAGAGACTGAATTCACCATCGGAGTGCTTCGACTAAGCTTACGAACCGTCCATGACTGACCCTGAGTTTTCAACGATGTCTTCAAGGCAACGCTGGCTGGCGCCCGCCAAGATCAACCTCTTTTTGCATGTGGTCGGGCGTCGCCCCGACGGCTACCACCTGCTGCAGAGCGTTTTTGAGTCGATTGATTGGTTTGATGAGCTCATTTTTGACCGGACAAGCGTCCCAGGCCTTGTCCGTCAAGGGGACCTGCTGAGCCCAGAATCCGAGGATCTTGCCTTTCGGGCAGCCAAAGCCTTGCAGCAAACGCCCTCGTGGAAAAAGGCCGGAAAGCCGGGCGCCGTGATTACGGTGACCAAAACCATTCCCGCCGGCGCCGGCCTTGGCGGAGGAAGCTCAGACGCCGCCACCACCCTCATGGGCCTGAACACCCTATGGCAGCTGGGCCTGTCTCAGCAGGAACTGGCCGAAATTGGGCTAACACTCGGGGCTGATGTCCCCTTTTTCCTGGTGGGTCAGTCAGCCTTTGCGCAAGGCGTGGGCGAAAATCTGCAGCCACTGGAGAGCCGGCCGCGCTGGGTGGTGGTTGGGGTGCCAAGCTGCCCCGTCGCCACCGGCCCAATTTTTCAGGCGCCCGAATTGACACGCAATTCCAAACCCTTGAAAATCGCTGACTTCGCTCAATTTGCCCTAGATCCCGTGTGGGACTTTGGCCACAATGATCTTGAGCCCGTGACCCGGGCTCGATTTCCAGAGGTGGACCAGGTGCTTCGATGGTTTTCAAAGGCGGCTGAAGGCGAAAAAATTGCACCCGCGGCGGTTCGGATGTCGGGTTCGGGAGGCGCGGTGTTCTGCACAGCCCCCTCGAAAGAGGCAGCCGAAAGGTTGAAATCGCAGGTTGAGATGCTCAAGGCCGATGCTCAAAAAAATGGTCAAGGCCCTGTCCTTCGACACCTGAGAATCTGCCAGACCATTCCAACGCAATCTGGGCAGGGCGAGTCCCTTGTCGGGTTTTGAGGTCTCGGTGCAAGTTGCAGAAAAACGTTGTGTCCTGTTGGGGAGTCGCCAAGTTGGTTAAGGCACCGGATTTTGATTCCGGCATTCGAGGGTTCGAATCCTTCCTCCCCAGCCAAACTGACTGAGCCCATATACAAAACACCATGGTCGACCGCATGTTAACGAGCGAAAGCGGTGCCCCCGAAGGGCTCATGATCTTCACTGGCAATGCTAATCCGAAGCTCGCTGCCGACGTCGCCCGCCATCTCAATACCCGCGTGGGTCGCGCCAACGTTGCACAATTCAGCGACGGTGAAGCCACCGTCGAGATTCTCGAGCATGTTCGCGGACGTCATTGCGTGGTGCTTCAGTCCACCTGCGCGCCAGCCAACGACCACCTGATGGAAGTCATGCTCATGTGCGACGCCCTGCGTCGCGCCTCTGCCGAACGAATCACGGCCGCCATTCCCTACTTCGGTTACGCACGCCAAGACCGTCGTGTGCGCTCATCACGAGTTCCCATTAGCGCCAAGGTCGTGGCCAACATGCTGCAAAGCGTTGGTGTTGACCGTGTGCTCACCATGGATCTCCACTCTGACCAGATCCAGGGTTTTTTCGATATTCCGGTCGACAATATTTACGCTGCCCCCATCATCCTGGCCGACGTCTGGCAGCAGACCTACTCCGACCTGATGGTGGTCTCGCCCGATGTGGGCGGCGTGGTGCGCGCCCGTGCCTTTGCCAAACAGATGGACTGTGACCTGGCCATCATCGACAAGCGTCGTCCAAAGGCTAATGTCTCTGAAGTGATGAACATCATCGGTGATGTCGAAGGCCGCGTCTGCATGATCATGGATGACATGGTCGACACCGCCGGCACGCTCACCCGGGCCGCCCAAGCATTAAAGGAACACGGCGCCAAGCGTGTCGTTGCCTATTGCACCCACCCTGTCCTTTCGGGCGGAGCGATTGATCGAGTTGCCCAATCAGCGCTTGATGAGCTGGTCGTGACCGACTCCATTCCTCTGTCAAAAGAGGGCCAGGCCTGCCAAAAAATCCGTGCGCTCTCGTGTGCGGGCCTGGTGGCGGAAACCATCTTAAGAATTGTGAAGTCGGACTCGGTGAGTTCGCTCTTTGTTGAATAAGTTTCTCCTTTCTTGAAGGACGGTCTGCTGGTCGCGGCAGCCCATTCATCAGAAAGGTTTTTAGCCCACATGCCTTCTGAAATCGGCATGTTTTATTGAAGGAGTTGTTTATGAAAGTAGTAGCCACTTCCCGTGAGGTGCAGGGATCGGGTGCGAGCCGCCGTCTGCGTCGTAGCGGTAAGGTGCCAGGAATTGTTTATGGCGCCCAGAAAGCCCCCGTCACCATTGAAATGGATCACAACCCCATTTTGTTGGCCCTGAAGGTTGAATCATTTCATTCGTCCATTCTTGACTTGGAAATCAACGGCAAAAGCGAACAGGTGTTGCTGCGTGACTACCAGATGCATCCCTACAAGCCTCTGGTCCTTCACGTTGACTTTCAGCGCATCGACGCCAAAGCCAAGCTCCAGACCAAGGTGCCTCTCCACTTCAAGAATCAGGAATCGTCGCCAGCCGTCAAGCTCGCTGGCGCCATCGTCAGCCACGTGCTGAATGACGTTTTGG
>JBBAQV010000079.1:0-4684 GCA_040400125.1 Burkholderiaceae bacterium | reverse complement strand
CATCGCTCTCGTCGGTCTTTGACATCGTGGCTGACAATCAGGCCACGGACCAGCCGTGGCCCCTTGAAACGATGCAGCAACGGGTTGCGGACATTGACTACCTTCTCTGCACCGTCGCCGACAAGGTGGATGCCTCTGTGATTGGCGCCGCTCGGTCACTCAAAATGATCGCGACCGGCGCTGTGGGCTTTAACAATATTGATGTGGCGGCCTGTCAGGCACGTGACATTCGGGTCAGCAACACGCCCGATGTCTTGACGGACACCACCGCCGATTTCGCCTTTGCCCTGATGATGGCCAGCGCCCGGCGCATTCCTGAATCCGAGCGATATGCTCGCAGTGGCCAGTGGACGGGGTGGTTCTTCGATCAGCTCACGGGTCGAGACATTCATCACGCCACACTCGGAATTATCGGTATGGGGCGCATTGGCAGTGCCATTGCACGCCGCGCTCGCGGCTTTGATATGAGGGTCATCTTTCATAACCGCAATCGCAGCGAAAGCGACTCCGGCGCGAGCTGGGTAGAACGTGATGTTCTGCTGAAGGAATCCGATTTCGTCATGCTGGTGGTGCCCTATAGCCAGGCCACCCACCATCTTATTGGCGCCGCAGAGCTGGCTTTGATGAAGCCGTCGGCCACGCTCATCAACATCGCCCGCGGCGGTGTGGTGGACGACAAGGCGCTGATTGCGGCGTTGAAAAACAAAACGATTGCGGCGGCGGCGCTGGATGTCTTTGAAAATGAGCCGAAGTTCGACCCCGAATTTCTTCAGTTTGACAATTTGGTGATCACCCCGCACATCGCAAGCTCCTCCCGGGCGACCCGAGGCGCGATGATGCAACTTGCAGCCGACAACCTGATCGCTCATGCCAAGGGCCTGCCGCTGAAGACGCCCGTGGCCTGAGGCCCTCCAGAGCCCCTTTCTGATATCATTCGCGGTTCCTTGCCACACTCTTTTGTTAGCAGGTGCTAACTTATTCAAGGGGTGGCGTTTCCCATAAGGAGAAAAAGTGCGTCATTACGAAATCGTTTTTATCGTTCACCCCGACCAGAGCGAACAAGTCCCCGCCATGGTGGAGCGCTACAGCGCCATCGTGACTTCCAAAGGCGGCAAGATTCATCGCATGGAAGATTGGGGTCGTCGTCAGCTTGCCTACCCGATTGAAAAAGTTGCCAAGGCCCACTACGTTCTGATGAACATCGAGTGCGGACAGCCTGAGATGGACGAACTCGATCATGCCTTCCGCTTCAACGACGCGGTGTTGCGTCACCTGGTCGTGGCCATGAAGAAGGCTGAGACATCGCCTTCGCCCATGATCAAGGTCATTCAACGCGAAGAGGCTCGTAAGGCAGCCGCTGAGGTGCCAGCCGCCGCCTAACTCGGCGAAGAGCCTAATGTCCAATTCGGTTGCATTGTCGGGGGCGCTTCTGGAACGCAAGTCCAAGCGGTTCACGCCGGCGGGTCTACCGGTCATTGAAGGTCTGATCAGTCACTGCTCAGAAGTTCAAGAGGCCTCAAGTCCCCGCACCATCGAGATGGATGTTCGGTTCAAGGCCCTGGGCAGTGTTGCTGAGCGTATGGAAGCCATTCGTCTTGGAACGCCTCTCAAGATGCAAGGCTTTCTGGCCCCAGCAAGGCTTCGCAGCCAACAACTCATTTTCCACATCACGAATTTCGAACTGGAGTAAGCAACATGGCTTTCAATAAAAAATTTGACAAGAACAAGCGTCCTCGTCGTCCTGCCCAATCAGCGCTCTTTAAGCGCAAGCGGGTCTGCCGATTCACCGCCGAGGGCGTTGAGCAGATCGATTACAAAGACATCGACACTCTTCGCGATTTCGTCACCGAGACCGGCAAGATTATCCCTGCCCGAATCACGGGCACCAATGCTCGTTATCAGCGACAGCTCACGACCGCGATTAAGCGCGCTCGCTTCCTTGCGCTGATCGCTTTCACTGACAACCATTAATCGCCAAGTGCGCATCTCTAAGGACTGAATATGCAAGTCATTCTTCTTGAAAAAGTTGTCAACCTCGGCCAGCTTGGCGATGTTGTTCGTGTGAAAGATGGTTTCGCACGCAATTTTCTAATCCCCCAGGGCATGGCCCGTCGGGCCACGGAAACGGCGATTGCTGATTTCCAGGCCCGTCGTGCTGAACTGGAAAAGGTCCAGGCCGAAAAGCTGGCAGCAGCCCAAGCCATCGGCGCCAAGATGACCAACCTCGTGCTCGAAGTGGCCCAGAAAGCGGGCGTGGACGGACGTCTTTTTGGCTCCGTGACCAACTTTGATATTGCGGAAGCCTTAAAAGGCAAAGGCGTGGACGTGCCGAAAGCCTCCGTGCGTCTGCCCAATGGCCCCCTGAAGCTCGTGGGTGATCACGCCGTTCAGGTCGCGCCGCACACCGACGTGGTGGTGGACATCACTGTCCGAGTGATCGGCGAAGCCGCCTAAGCAGGTTCGCCTTTGGATCACCGACGCGTGAACGATGAATAACCCAGCGGCGATGGAAACCCAGGCGCTTGCGCTTCGGGTTCCCCCGCATTCGATTGAAGCCGAGGCCTCCGTTTTAGGAGGCCTTTTGCTTGATAACAGTGCATGGGATCGCATCGGCGATGTGGTTCGCGCGGATGATTTCTATCGCGCCGATCACCGAATTATTTTTGAAGCGATTTCGAAGCTGATTGATTTGGCGCGGCCGGCCGACGTGGTGACGGTCTTCGAAGCCCTTCAGAGCATTGGGCGTGCGGATGAAGTTGGTGGCATTGGCTATCTCAACACGCTGGCGCACGAAACACCGTCGGCTGCCAATATTCGGCGTTACGCCGAAATTGTCCGAGACCGTTCGATTCTTCGTCATCTGGTCACCGTCAGCGACCAAATCGCCACCCAGGCCTTGAATCCAGAGGGCAAGGAAACCCGTCAGATTCTTGATGAGGCCGAAAGTCGAATCTTCCTGATCGGTGAACAGGGCTCTCGAAGCTCTGCTGGCTTTCAGGATTTCCACACCGTTTTGGCCAAGGTGGTGGAAAAGGTGGACGACCTCTATCAAAACCCGAACCCGTCGGATGTCACCGGTGTGCCCTCGGGTTTTATTGATCTCGACCAAAAGACAGCCGGCATGCATCCTGGTGATCTGCTGATCGTCGCGGGCCGACCCAGCATGGGTAAGACATCCTTTGCACTCAATCTTGCTGAGTACGTCGCCATTACCGAGAAGCTTCCGGTGGCGGTGTTCAGTATGGAGATGGGCGCCGAACAGCTGGCCATGCGTGTGCTTTGTTCGGTGGGCAAGCTTGACGCCCAACGCGTTCGTACCGGACGGCTGACGGAAGACGATTGGAACCGGCTCACCCAGGCGATGGGCCGGATGAAAGAGGCCAAGATTCACATTGATGAAACGCCCGCCTTGAACCCTCATGAAATGCGCTCAAGGGCCAGACGTCTTTCTCGGCAATATGGCGGCCTTGGACTGATCGTGGTCGACTATCTCCAGCTGATGAGTGGCTCTGGAAATGGAGAAAATCGAACCACCGAGATTTCGGAGATCACGCGCTCGTTGAAGGGCCTGGCCAAGGAGCTCGGCTGCCCCGTGATTGCGTTGTCACAGCTGAATCGAACGGTTGAACAACGTACCGACAAGCGGCCGGTCATGAGCGATCTTCGCGAGAGCGGAAGTATCGAACAAGATGCCGACCTGATTCTTTTCATCTACCGCGATGAGGTCTATCGGCCGGACTCCCCCGACAAGGGTGTGGCTGAGATCATTATTGCGAAACAGCGAAATGGTCCTATCGGAACAGTCAGGCTGACCTTCCTGGGTCAGTTCACCAAATTTGAAAATTTTGCACCCCCCCCGCCATCGGGATATTCATCGGAGTATTGATCATGCAAGGATTGCCTAAGCTCGACCCTGTCACCGTGGCCATCAACGGCTCCAGCGATCGTTTTCCTGTTCGTCGTGTTTACTGTGTCGGGCGCAACTACGCCGACCATGCGAAGGAGATGGGGGCGTCGGGCCGCGAGCCGCCTTTTTTCTTTTTTAAACCTGCGGACGCCCTATTCAATGTGCCTGCTGACACCACCCTTGACTGGCCTTACCCAAGTCTGACCGACGATCTCCACCACGAGGTTGAATTGGTCGTGGCGATTGGTCGCGGCGGCAAGGATATTCAGGCGGATCAGGCGCTTCAGCACATCTGGGGCTATGCGATTGGTCTTGATATGACCCGTCGTGATCTTCAGGCTGCGATGAAAAAAGAGGCCAAGCCGTGGTGCATTGGCAAGGGTTTTGATCACGGCGCACCCATTGGCCCGATCACCCCCATTGAAACCACAGGTGAGATCACCCATGGATCCATCAGCCTTAAGGTGAATGGCGAATTACGCCAGCAAGGGGACATGTCCGACCTGATCTGGAACATTCGCGAGGTCATCGCCCATATTTCCAAGGCCTGGGAATTGAAGTCGGGCGACCTGATTTTCACTGGCACACCGGCTGGTGTGGGCCCAGTGAAACGCGGCGACATCATGACGGTCGAGGCCGATCGAGTCGGTGCGTTTTCCATTCGAGTGGTGTGACGCGTCCGGTCACCGTCGCCTGGGTTGCTCTGGCCCATCTGGTTGGGCTTGGAGCGCTTGTGTTGGCCTCGGTGATCTCGCCTGATTCGCCACCCAAACCCCT
>JBBAQV010000078.1:0-4794 GCA_040400125.1 Burkholderiaceae bacterium | reverse complement strand
TTTGAAAACTGAAGAATGGTTTCGGGGTCGGACAGGTCTTGTTTCTGGGCAATCTGTGACATCGTTAGGTGATGCTCCACCAGAAACACAAGAAGTTTCGAGGTGTCTTGGTCGAGGCCATAGTCTTTTGCAAACCGTCGCACCTCGGATTTACCCAGCACGGAGTGATCGCCGCCACGCCCCTTGGCAATATCATGGAAAAGAGCTGCCAGATACAGCACCCATGGCCACTTGAACTCGGCCATGAGACGACTGCACAAGGGGAACTCGTGGGCATGCTCGTCCATGGTGAATCGACGAAGATTTCGAATCACCTGAAGGATGTGTTGGTCCACGGTGTAAACGTGGAAGAGATCATGTTGCATCTGGCCTACGATCTTGCGAAACACGGGAAGCATTCGCCCCAGCACTCCGAGATTGTTCATCTGGCGAAGGCTGTGGATGATGCCGCGAGGCTGCTGAAAAATGGAAAGAAACAGTGCCCGATGGCCTGGGTCTTTTCGGAAAGCGGCGTCAATCAGATCGCGGTGATTCCAAAGCGCGCGAAGTGTTTCGGCCGACATGCCTCGTAACTCGGGATGTTCCTGCAGAACGCGAAAGGCGCGCAGCATCGAAGCGGGCTGCTTGGCGAAGCCTTCAGGATCAATGAGATCCAAAAGACCATAGCGCTCTTGGAACTCTTGATCGATCAATCGAGGCGTTGCATCAAGCGCGACTGCCCCTGAAGGAAACAGACGAGGTTCAAGATTGGCAAGCAGCATGGAGCTGATCTGAAGGACACTCTTGGCAGCGCGGTAATAACGCTGCATCAGCATTTCACTGGCCCGGCGGCCCCCTCGTGGCTGGTAGCCCATTCGCTCAGCGACAGCATTTTGCAGATCAAACACGAGTCGGTCCTCGCGCCGGCCTGCCGCCAGATGCAGGTGGCCTCGCAGTAAAAAAAGAAAGCGCTGGTTGAGTGAAAGCTCTCGGGCTTCACGGCTTGTGATCAAGCCATTGCGAGCAAGGTCAGTCCAGCGGTGACCAAGGCCAAAGGCCGTGCTGACCCATCGCAGAACCTGCAGGTCTCGGAGCCCGCCGGGGCTTTCCTTGCAGTTGGGCTCAAGGCTGTAGGGCGTGTCTTGGTGACGGCCGTGGCGTTGCTGACGTTCGAGCAGTTTGCTCTGGGCAAATTCCTGGACATGGATGGATTCGAACCCGGCTTTGCGAAGCGCATGCAGTGATCGTCGCTTCCCAACAATCAGCCGAGACTCAAGCAGTGCGGTGGCCACACTGATGTCCTCACGCGCCTGGGTCATGCATTCCGAAATCGATCGAATGCTGTGCCCCGCATCAAGACCGATGTCCCACAGGCTGCTGACAAAACGCTCCGCGATCGGAGCGATCGCGTTCTCGGAATAGCCCACGGGCATAAGGACCAGCAGGTCAACGTCGGAATAGGGGGCGAGTTCGGTGCGTCCATAGCCACCCACGGCAATCAGTGAAGCATTTGGAAATGGGTGAAGCTTCCAGAGATCGATCAGGGCCTGATCAACCGCTTTGGCATGCTCGGTGAGAAGGGTTTTGGGGTCAGCCTTGGCCAGCCAGCGATGGCTGATGGACTGCCTTGCCAGCTGGAGCCGCTCCCTGATGCGGCTTAAGTCGTCGGGTTCAGGGGGGTGCATGGCGTGATGTTCGAGCCGGTTAAGGCTTGAGCGAAGGGGTATCCACCGTGCGTCCGAAATCAGGACTGGCGTTGGAGACGGTCAGTACCTCCACGCCCGATTCGGTGACCAGGACCGTGTGTTCCCACTGGGCCGAGAGGCTGTGGTCTTTGGTGACGATGGTCCAGCCGTCGGCGAGTTCCCGGATCTCTGGGCGACCAGCATTGATCATGGGCTCAATCGTGAAGGTCATGCCTGGCTTGAGTTCCACACCGGTGCCTGGTTTTCCGTAGTGAAGCACCTGAGGGTCTTCGTGAAACACCTTCCCGATTCCGTGGCCGCAGAACTCCCGCACGACGGAGTAGCCGGCGGACTCGGCAAGCTTTTGAATCGCTGCGCCGACGTCCCCAAGCCGTTTGCCCGGGGCGACCTGGCTGATGCCGGCCCACATAGCCTCTCGGGTGACCTCGCAAAGTCGTTTTGCCGCAATGGATGGTTCGCCGACGAAGAACATCCGGCTGGTGTCCCCGTGGTAGCCATCCTTGATGACGGTGATGTCAATATTTAGAATGTCCCCGTTTTTAAGAACCTTGTCTCCCGGGACGCCATGGCAGACCTGATGGTTGATCGAGGTGCAGATTGACTTCGGGTAGGGCTTATAGCCCGGGGGGCAGTAATTCAGGGGCGCGGGGACGGTGCCTTGAATATCCACCATGAAGTCGTGACAGAGCTTGTCGAGTTGGTTCGTCGTGACCCCGGCCTTGACGTGGGGCGCAATGAAGTCAAGGACTTCCGAGGCGAGCCTTCCTGCCACACGCATGGCCGCGATATCGACCTCGGATTTGATGCTTATGGCCATAAGGTTTAAGATGAGGGGTTGATGTCGAAAGGCATCATTTTGCCTGATTTGCGCCCCTGGAAGAAGTCCGGGAGGGAGTCTGCATCGAGAACTGATCGCGACTCTCATCGGCTTCTTGGGGTGCGAAGCAGTTGGTGGTAAATCCCGTGTTCGGGGCAAGGGTGTTTTTCTGGTCACTCGACATCGTCGAAGCTTGCCAAGAAAGGCTCTCCCGAACACCCAATGAAACCCTTGCATGGAGAAGTCACTATGTCCGTATCAATGCGTGAAATGCTGGAAGCCGGCGTCCATTTTGGTCACCAAACCCGCTTCTGGAACCCCAAGATGGCCCCCTATATCTTTGGCCATCGCAATAAAATTCACATCATCAACCTTGAGCAGACGGTCAGCCACCTTGGCGAGGCCCTCAAGTTCATCAAGCAGCTTTCTCAACGCCGTGGCACGGTGATGTTCATCGGCACCAAGCGCCAGTCGCGCGAAATCATCGCCGAAGAGGCGGGGCGTGCAGGCATGCCCTATGTTGATCAGCGTTGGCTGGGCGGCATGCTCACCAACTTCAAGACGGTGAAAACTTCGATCAAGCGTCTCAAAGACATGGAGATCACCTCGGCAGAAGGTGGCCTTGAGCGCATGAGCAAAAAAGAAGCACTCTCGTTTGGTCGCGAGCTCGACAAGCTCAACAAAACGCTGGGTGGCATTAAAGACATGAACGGCCTTCCCGACGCACTCTTTGTGGTCGACGTCGGGTATCACAAGATTGCCATTCAGGAAGCCAACAAACTGGGTATTCCCGTGATTGCCGTCGTGGACACCAACCATTCCCCCGAGGGTGTGGATTACGTCATTCCCGGCAACGACGATGCCAGCCGGGCGGTGAAGCTTTACGCCCGTGCGGTCGCCGATGCCATCCTGGACGGTCGCGCCAACGCGGTGGCCGATGTCGTCGCCGCGATTCGCGATGAAAAGGACGAATTTGTTGAAGTCGAGGAAGCGTCTTAATTCGCGGCCTCGTGCGTAGTCGAATCGGAAGCACAGGGGCCGACATCCGTTGTTCGGCCCTTTTTTTTGTAATGAACTGATCTAACAGGAGAATCAAATGGCGGAAATTACCGCATCGATGGTCAAAGAGCTTCGTGAGAAAACCGACGCCCCCATGATGGAATGCAAAAAAGCCTTGTCCGAGGCCGACGGCGACATGGCCAAAGCCGAAGAGATCCTTCGCGTGAAACTTGGAAGCAAAGCCAGCAAAGCGGCAGCCCGCGTGACCGCGGAGGGTATCGTTGCCCTGCACGTTTCGGGCGCAACCGCCTCCATGGTCGAGGTGAACTGCGAAACTGATTTTGTCGCCAAGAACGAAGACTTCTTGGCCTTCTCGAATGAGATCGCCAAGCTCGTTGCCTCCGGAAAAGTTGCCGATGTGGCGGCGCTGGCCGACCAGCCGCTTTCGGGCGGCACTGTTGAAACGGTGCGTGCGGCCTTGATCGGAAAAATTGGCGAGAACATCTCGGTTCGACGTTTCACAGTTGTTCAGGCCAAGGGCAAGGTCTACTCCTACATCCACGGTGGCGCCAAGATTGGTGTGCTGGTGGATCTGGTTGGCGGTGATGACGCGCTGGGTCGCGACCTGGCCATGCACATCGCAGCCTCCAAGCCCAAGTCTCTGGACAGCTCCGGCGTCGATCCTGCACTCATTGAAACTGAGCGTCGCATCGCCACCGAAAAAGCCGCTGAATCGGGCAAGCCAGCCGACATCATCGCCAAGATGGTGGAAGGCACGGTTCAGAAGTTTCTCAAGGAAGTGACTCTCATGGGCCAAGTGTTTGTCAAAGCCGAAGACGGTAAGCAGACCATCGAGCAGCTGCTGAAGGCCCGCGGCGCATCCATTGCATCGTTCACGCTCTATAGCGTGGGTGAAGGCATCGAGAAGAAGGTCAATGACTTTGCCGCCGAGGTGGCCGCTCAGCAGGCAGCAGCCCGCGCCGCTTAACTTCACAGACAGCCACTGAGCGATCCGATGAAACGCATTCTGCTTAAGCTTTCGGGTGAGGCCTTGATGGGTCAAGACCCCTATGGCATCAACCGAGAGACGATTGACGGCATCGTGAGGGAAATCGCCAAGGTCACCGAACTTGGGGTCGAGGTGGCGGTGGTGATTGGGGGCGGCAACATCTTTCGAGGTGTGGCCCCAGGGGCCTCTGGCATGGATCGAGCCACGGCCGATTACATGGGCATGATTGCGACCGTCATGAATGCACTGGCCCTGCAAGACGCCATGCGTCGCTCAGGTCTTGT
>JBBAQV010000077.1:0-5087 GCA_040400125.1 Burkholderiaceae bacterium | reverse complement strand
CGGAGGCGCTTCGGGAAATTCTGACGGAACCCTATTTCGTTCCAAGCGGCACCCCACTTTTCACGCAGATGCAATACTTCCAAGAAAACAAACAACGAATTGGTTTGGTGGTCGATGAATACGGCGAGATCGAAGGCCTGATCACTCTGGAAGACATTGTGGAAGAGCTGGTGGGTAAGTTCACCACTGATGCACCGGGGGCTCAGCCCTTGGGCATGCACTGGGGCGCTGACGGAACGGTGATTGTGGACGGCACCTCGCCCATTCGGGAGATCAACCGACACCTTGGGCTTGATCTTCCCGTGGAGGGCCCAAGAACTCTGAACGGCCTTTTGCTTGAAACCCTTGAAGATCTGCCTGACGCACTTGTTTCCGTAAAGATTGCTGGCGTTCCTATGGAAATTCTGCAGACGCAGGGCCGTCTCATCCGCCGCGTTCGGCTGAATCGTCCGTTGGTCACTGAAGATGCAGATGACGAGAACTCTTTAATCTAGTTACTGTTTATTGTTCTGAAATCAACTTCGTTACCCTGTTGCGAATGTTCTCCGCACTGATTCCTGCAATCACGGCAACACTTCTGGCCGCGCTCATCACTACTCCACTTGCGATCCGACTGGGTTCGGTGGGGCTGCGCCCCTGGCTTGACCCAGAAGCAATTCAAACCGTTTCACGGATGACGCTTGCCTGGTGGGGGGTGACGGCAGCTCTGAGCCTGGCCACGGGGGTGTTCCTGGCCTGGGTGTGGCCTCAGCCCAATGACCAGATGTCCATCATTCCGGTGGCCGTTGCATCGGGGGTGTTGATCGCCCTGCTGCTGACACTGGCAAGAATCGATCATGCCCACAGGCTTTTACCCGACAGCCTGACGCTGGCCTTGGTGCTCTCGGGCTTTGCCTTCCACGGGCTTTTTAATCCCTGGGGGTTAATGAATTCCGTCATCGGGGCCCTTGCCGGTTACGCCGTGCTTTGGGGTTTTACCAAAGCCTATGAAAAGCTTCGCAAAGTCCAAGCCATGGGGCGGGGGGACTTTGCCATGACGGCTGGAATCGGTGCCTGGGTGGGATGGCCACTTCTGCCGCTTGCCTTGACAGTGGCCTGTCTTGTGGGTCTGATGGTGGTCATGATTCAACGAAAAACTTGGCGTTCGGAAGAACTCGCCTTTGGTCCTGCTCTGGCCTGTGGGGCGCTGGCGGCCTGGGTTCAGATTGTCTAAACGCATCGTCATTCTTACGGGTGGAATTGGCTGCGGAAAATCCGAGGCCGCACGGTGTTTTCATGCCCTTGGCATCGAAACCCTGGACGCCGATGATCTTGCCCATGCCCTGACCGGGCCATCGGGGGAAGCTCTTCCCGCCATTCACCAGGCCTTTGGCAGCGAATTTGTTGACCCAGGCCACGGGCTACGCCGGGACCTTATGCGTCAGCGCGTATTTTCAGACGCTGCAGCCAAGGCCAAACTAGAAGGCATTCTTCACCCGATGATTCAGGCCAAAGCCCTCGAGGCTCTTGGCCAAGCAAAGTCCAATTACGTGATCTATGTTGTCCCCCTCTGGTTTGAAAAAGCGTCTCATGCGATCAAGCCCTGGAAGATCGTTGCCCTGGATTGCCCCGAAGAGACCCAGATCCAGAGGGTCATGGCCCGAAGCTCGCTTCGGCGAGACGAGGTGTTGGCCATCATGGGTCAGCAGGTCTCACGCGACACCCGAAGGCTTGGGGCCGATCATGTCATTCCAAACGAGGGCTCACTAAGCGATCTTCAAGACGCCATCCGGACGCTCCATCAGGAGCTAATTCGTTCATAATTAGGTGATGACGACGTCGACAACCCCCAATGTCGAACAGCCCGCCGAGCTGTTGGTGTTCGAGTTTCCGTGCAATGAGCGAATCCGCTCGCTTTTGCGAATCGAAAACCTGTTTCGTCGCTGCCATCTTTACGCAGCCGGTCAAACCACCAACGATCACACCGCAGCGCTCTGGTCATTCTTTGAACTCTGTGAACTTGTGGGCAGCCGGGGCGACATTAAATCCGAACTTCTGCAAGAACTCGAACGTCAACGCGCACGGCTTAACCAATTTGAAGGCAAGCCTGGGGTCTCCACTGAAGCGCTGACCGCGCTTCTCAATGAAATTCAGCAGGTCTTCACATCCATCTCAGATGTCAATACCCGCATGGGATCCCATGTTCCCGAACATGAGTGGCTTCAAACGGTGAAAGGTCGATTCGGCATTCCGGGTGGTATCTGTGAATTTGATCTTCCTTTGCTGCATCTCTGGCTTGGTCGCCCTGTTGAACGCAGGCAGGCCATGCTCATGAGCTGGCTTGCAACTCTGCGCCCACTCTTCAATGGCTCGGCCATCGTGCTGCGCCTACTTCGCCAGAGCACTCGGTCCAGTGCTCAAGTGGCCAACAACGGCTACTTCGAGCTTCCCATGGATGGCCGCACCATTCAAATGATTCGCGTCAGCGCGCCGAAAACACCCGAGGTTGTGGCCGAAATTAGTGCCAACAAATATGTGGTTTCAGTGCGCTTCCGTCAGCCCAATGAACTGATGCAGCTCAAGTCCATCGAAACGGAAATTCCGTTTCAGCTCACGCTCTGCAATTTCTAACTGCCTGTGCGCTTGGCGGCCTGACGTTGAATTTTCGGCAGAAACTCAATGCTTGCCGGTAAGACCGGGTAAGGCCAAGCGGCACCCGGTGCCACCCAAAGCGTCTGCTGCTGCTCAAGCGGCTTGATCTGGCCTTCCCATTCGGTGACCCAGCAAAACAGAAGCCGAACCCTTGCATGGGGGTAGTCATGTTCGATCTCCCAAGCGGGTTCTGTCTGGATGGCAGCAATGCCAAGTTCTTCTTGAAGCTCGCGGGTGAGCGCGGCTGCCACATCTTCTGAATGCTCGAACTTGCCGCCAGGAAATTCCCAATAGCCGGCGTAGGGCTTGCCGGCCGGCCGAGATGTCATGAGAACGGCGCCGTCACCGCGGCAGAGCATGCCAACAGCCACATCCACCAAGGGGCGCTCTGGGTTCATCGCTGATTAAAGATGGTCAGTCGCCCCGGGGTTGGGCTAGTGTCTACCCGCCCAGTCGCGGGCAAAATGCAGGGCGACTCGGCCGGATCGAGAGCCACGCTCAAGAGCCCATTGCAAGGCCGGCTGCCGTGCCTCTTGAATCAGCGCAGCGCTGCAGCCAAATTCGGTAAGCCAGTGGCTGACGATGTCCAGGTAGTCCTGCTGATTAAAGCTGTAAAACGACACCCAAAGGCCGAAGCGTTCTGAAAGCGACACCTTCTCTTCAACACTTTCGCCTGGATGGATCTCGCCATTGGCCTCGTAGCGGGTCTCCAGGTTGTCACTCATCTTTTCAGGCATGAGGTGACGACGGTTGGATGTTGCGTAGATCAGTAGGTTGTCAGACTGCGCCGCCACGGAACCATCAAGCACCGTCTTTAGAGCCTTATAGCCGGAATCGCCCGATTCAAAGGAAAGGTCGTCACAGAACAAAATAAAACGGTACGGCTGCGAAGACAGCACCTCAACAATTCGGGGGAGATCCAACAGGTCTTGCTTGTCCACCTCGACCAGACGCAAGCCCTCGGCTACAAATTCCGTAAGGCAGGCCCGCACCAACGAGGACTTGCCTGTGCCACGTGCGCCCGTCATCAAAACATTGTTGGACGGCTTTTGGGCAAGAAACTGTCGGGTGTTTTGTTCGATCAGCTTACGTTGACGATCAATGTGCTGAAGATCAGCAAAGCGAATGCCCGCGAAATGCCCCACGGGCTCAAGGTAAGAAATATGGCCAAGCAGCGTCTGTCGTCGAACCCAGCGAAAGGCATGACAGGCCTCAAAGTCTGGCTGAACGGGTGTCTTTGGAAGGTAGGCGTTGAGTTTCGCTAAAAGC
This sequence comes from Burkholderiaceae bacterium, assembly GCA_040400125.1. GTDB lineage: Bacteria > Pseudomonadota > Gammaproteobacteria > Burkholderiales > Burkholderiaceae_A > Lacustribacter. Next base: position 1,187 of record JBBAQV010000077.1, on the reverse strand, counting down.
TCGGAAAGTTGAGGTTCCATGATGGTTGCTTTAAGACCGATAGTCCGCGTTGATCGAGACATAGTCATGGGAAAGATCGCAGGTGTAGACCACCGCCTGCTCGCGCCCTCGTGCCAGGTCAACAGCGATGGTAATTTCTGACTGTTGCATCACCCGTTGTCCATCCGCTTCGGTGTAACTTGCGGCTCGCCCACCGTGTTCAGCCACCAGAACGTCGTCAAGATACACGCGAATGATCGAGACGTCGAGGTCGGGCACGCCGCTGTAACCAATCGCAGCAAGGATCCGGCCCAGGTTCGGGTCGCTCGCAAAAAAGGCGGTCTTCACCAATGGGGAATGCGCCACCGCATAGCCAACAAGTCTGGCCTCCTCTCTGGAGCGCGCATGGTCGACCTTGATCGAAATAAACTTCGTGGCACCTTCACCGTCTCGAACGATGGCCTGGGCGAGTGTTCGACAAACACCAATCAAGGCGTTTCGAAATTCGGCCCAGCCAGGGTCTGTTACAGAATTGAGCTGCAGGCCGCTTAACCCAGTCGCGGCCACCACAAAGGAGTCGTTCGTGGATGTGTCACCGTCAATGGTGATGGCATTAAATGACTCGTCGGCTGCGTCACGCACAAGTTGGTCCAGCAAGGGCTGGCTTACTGCGGCATCGGTTGCCACATAACCCAACATGGTGGCCATATTGGGGCGAATCATGCCCGCACCCTTGGAGATGCCGGTGATCGTGATGGTCTTGCCTGCAATGGTTGTCTTCACCGATGCAGCCTTGGGCTGGGTGTCGGTGGTCATGATGGCCTCGGCGGCATCAAGCCAATGGGCCTGCCCCAGGTTGGCGGTTGCTTTGATCAGGCCGTCACGAATCTTGTCCATAGGGAGATGCTCAAGAATCACTCCCGTGCTAAACGGCAACACCTCAGAGGCCTTCACACCAAGATGGCCGGCGGCAAGCGCGGTGGTTTCTTTCGCGTTTTGAAGGCCAAGATCGCCCGTGCCGGCGTTGGCGCAGCCCGTATTCACCACCCAGGCGCGAATGGGGTTGAAGGCAAGGTGTTCTTTGCAGACCTGAACGGGTGCTGCGCAAAAAGCATTCTTGGTGAACACACCTGAAACGGTCGAGCCCTGGGCAAGTCTTACCAGCAGAATGTCTTTTCGGCCGCCTTTACGAATTCCTGCAGACGCCA
>JBBAQV010000076.1:0-5148 GCA_040400125.1 Burkholderiaceae bacterium | reverse complement strand
GCATGCGGGCAAAAGAAGATGGCGTCAATCTGCCCGCCTGAGGCGGCAACGGCCTGGATCATGGTGTTGTGAATTGCATGCAGCACGTTGATATCGAAGAGGCCGCGCTCAACACCCGACTGATTGGTGGCCACGGCCACGGACCAACCCGCGTGGGTCAGTCGGGCAATGGCTTCAAGGCTCTGGTCGATGGGCTTCCATTCTTCGGGGCTCTTGATGTAGTGGTCACTGTCGTGATTGATCACGCCATCGCGGTCCAGAATGATCAGGGGCCGACTTGCCGTGTTCATGAGCGGCTATGCGGCAAGCCGAGAGAGATCGCCCACCTGGTTCATCGCTCGATGAAGTGAGGCAAGAAGTGCCAAACGGTTAGCGCGCAACTCTGGGTCGTCAGCATTGACCATGACCTTTTCAAAAAACTCATCCACCGGTGCTCTGAGCACAGCCAGACCCGTGAGGGCTTGGGTGTAATCCCCCTGACTCACCAGTGCTTGAGCCTCTGGGGCAAGTGTTTTCAAAAGCCTACCCAGTGTCTGTTCGGCGGGGTCATGAAGCAGCTGCTCTTTAAATTCGGCGCTCACCGAATCCGATTTTTTCAAGATATTGCCAATTCGCTTGTTGGCTGCAGAGAGCGATGCTGCTTCGGGCAGAGTCATGAAGTGGGAGAGCGCTTCAAGACGAGCCGGGATTTCAAACAAACGATCCGGGCAGCTGCCGATCACAGCCTCAATGGCTTCCGCGGGATGCCCTTTATCTTTGAGAAAAGCGCGCAGGCGATCCAGAATGAATTCTTCAATGGCATGAAGATCTGACTTCACTGCGGGCACGTCTTTAAACACCGCGAGAGCGTCCTGCAGAAGGGCTGATATGGAAATGGCGATTCGCTGTTCAATCAGAATTCGCACCACGCCCAAGGCATGGCGCCTGAGCGCGAAAGGGTCTTTGTCGCCCGTGGGCGCAAGCCCAATGCCCCAGATGCCCACCAAGGTCTCGAGCTTGTCGGCCAAGGCCAGGACGTTGCCCGTCGCGTTGGGAGCAAGGGCGTCACCCGAAAACCGGGGGTGATAGTGTCCTTCGATGGCGAGCGCGACTTCTTCGGGCTCTTGATCATGACGTGCGTAGTAGGTGCCAATCACGCCTTGCAGCTCAGGAAATTCTCCAACCATGTCGGTGAGAAGATCGGTCTTTGCAAGCTTGGCCGCGCGCTCGGCATGGGCTGGGTCTGCCGAAAAGAGCGGCGCCCAGCCTTTGGCCAATGCGGCCAGGCGATCCACCCTCTGACCCTGATGGCCAATCTTGTTGTGATAGACCACTGAAGACAGGTCAGGGATGCGAGACGCCAGAGTTTTCTTGCGGTCCTGATCAAAAAAGAATTTGGCATCCGACAGGCGTGCGCGCAGCACCCGCTCGTTACCCGAACTCACCACGGTCGGGTCTTTCGATTCAATGTTGCTAACCAATAAAAATCGATTGACCAGCTGGCCTTGAGAATCAACCAGTGCAAAGTACTTCTGATTTTGTTGCATGGTCAGAATTAAGCATTCCTGAGGCACCGAGAGAAATTCTTCGCTGAACTGGCCCTCAATGACGACAGGCCACTCCACCAGGCTTGTGACTTCGTCCACGAGGGCATCGGGCATCACCGGCTGATGGGGTGATGCAAGGGCCTTGAGTTGGTCCGTGATGCGTTGTCGGCGTTGATCAAAATGAGCCAGCACCTTGCCTTCCTCAATCAGCTGCTTTGCATAGCGGTCCGCATCTTGAATCACAATGGGCTGAGGCGAGTGAAAACGGTGGCCAAGCGTGGATGCGCCAGAGGTTAGACCAAGCGCGTGAATGGGAACCACAGCCGCACCATGAAGCGCAACGATGCCGTGGGCTGGGCGAACGAACTTGACGGTTTCGCCATTGGATTTCTGATAACTCATGACCTTCGGAATGGGCAGCTGAGCAATCGCCTGATGCAGTGCAGTCTGCAAGGCCTCATGCAGCAACGCACCTGGCGCGGTGAAGCGATAAACCAGCTGCTCTTGTTTGCCGTCATGAACACGCTCGAGATCTGAGAGCTTGATGTCTTGATCAATGACCAGGCCCAGCCCCCCCAGTTTTTTCACAAGCGGCGGTGTGGCCTTGCCATCTGGAGTGAGCGCAATGGTGACGGGCAGAAGCTTTTCTTGCCGCTCGCGCGTGGGGCCTTGGGCAAGCACGTCAGTGATGTGCACGGCGAGTCGGCGTGGGCTCGCGAAGCTTGTGACCACGGATCGGCTGTCACAGAGTTCGGCGGCGGTGAGCTGCTGATGAATGCTTGAGCTGAAGGATTCCCCCAGACGCTTTAACGCTTTGGGTGGAAGCTCTTCGGTGAGAAGCTCGAGAAGAAGCGAAGCACGCGTGGTCATGCCTGCCCCCCGGCCGTGCCGGCTGATGCCAGCATGGGGAAGCCCAGCTTTTCCCGTGACGCGACATAGGCCTGAGCCACGGCGCGGGATAGGTTGCGGATGCGTCCAATGTACTGGGCACGTTCCGTGACCGAGATGGCGCCCCGTGCGTCGAGCAGATTAAAAGTGTGCGCGCTTTTCAAGATCTGTTCATAGGCGGGCAGGGCCAGACCGGCCTCGAGCAGTCGCTGGGCGTCAGCCTCGTGTTCACCGAAGCGCTGAAAGAGTACAGGCACATTGCTCTGCTCGAAGTTGTAGGTGGATTGCTCCACCTCATTCTGATGATAGACATCGCCGTAGGTGAGTGTCTGAACCCCCGATGGGGTGTTCCACTGCGTCCAGGTGAGGTCATAGATATTTTCGACACCCTGTAGGTACATGGCCAGTCGTTCAATGCCATAGGTGATCTCGCCGGTGATGGGCGCGCAGTCAATTCCCCCCACCTGTTGAAAATAGGTGAACTGGGTGACCTCCATGCCATTGAGCCAGACTTCCCAGCCAAGCCCCCATGCACCCAGGGTTGGGTTTTCCCAGTCGTCTTCGACAAAGCGGACATCGTTGACCTCGGGGTCAATGCCCAGGGCTCGCAGCGAGCCAAGGTAGAGATCAAGGATGTTTTCAGGGGAGGGCTTGAGCACCACCTGAAACTGGTAATAGTGCTGCAGACGGTTGGGGTTTTCGCCGTAACGGCCGTCTTTGGGCCGGCGGGACGGCTGCACATAGGCAGCGCGCCAGGGTTCAGGCCCCAAGGCCCTCAGAAAAGTGGCGGTGTGCGATGTGCCTGCACCCACTTCCAGGTCGATAGGCTGCAGCAGGGCGCAACCCTGCGCGTCCCAATATTCCTGCAGGGTCAGGATGATTTTTTGAAAACTTTGCATGACTCGCATTCTAGCTTTTCCGGCCTGCTCTTAAGGCCTGAGCAAGGCCAAGGCCCAAAAGCGCCAAAGAGATCAGGCCGATCGGGAGATTGCCAAACAGGCTGTAGGGCGTGGTTCCTGACATGCCCTGAACCTGGCCATAGAGCAGCCCTGGCTGGTTGAAGGGCAGAAGGTCGAGCACTCGACCCTGATGGCTGATGATGGCCGTGGCGCCCGTGTTGGTTGAGCGAATGCTGGGCCTTCCTGTTTCAATGGAGCGCATACGGGCAATGCCCAGATGCTGAGACAGCGCGATGGTGTCGCCAAACCAGGCCAGGTTGCTGACATTGAGCAAGATGGTGGGGTGAGGTCTGGGCACGGACGATGACTTGGGTGGGCGAAAGGCTTGAATGATCTCTTCGCCAAACAGATCTTCGTAACAGATATTGACCCCAATGAATTGGTCGTCGACAGGGATCGGTGCTTGATCCGGCGCGCCGCGTCGGAAATCACCCAAGGGCATCTGCATCTGATCCACAAACCAACGGAACCCGAAGGGAATGAATTCCCCAAAGGGAACGAGGTGTTGCTTGTCGTAGCGAGCACGAAATTCGGGAGCAGGGGTTTCGCCATGAAGCGCAATGAGACTGTTGCGAAATCCATCGGCATCGCGCATGGGCACACCAAGCATCACGGCGGCCGCATTCGATCGACCCAGCCCATGGAAGGCTTCACGAACCTCGATGGGCGTGTCTTGCCACGGGCGTATCAAGGCTGTCTCCGGGAACACGAAGAGCTTGGCACCACCAGGCTCGGCAGCAATGCGGGCCAGCTGAAGCTGCTGCAGGATGCTGTCTCGCTCGCGGCTCGGATCAAACTTCATGGATTGAGGAATCGCACCTTGGATCAGCGCCACCCGAAGCGGCTTGCCCTGGGGCTGAGTGAACTCCGCCACCTGAAGAACAAAGCCCGCAGCCACGATGGCGGTCACCGAAAGCCAGGCCTTCCATGACCGACGCCAAAGGGCTTGGACCACCCAGGTGAGGCAGGCTACAGCAAGAAAGCTCACGCCATAGACACCAAGAATTTTTGCCCAGCCCGACAGGGGCGTGTCGATGACAAGGTAGCCGATGGCTAGCCATGGAAATCCCGTAAAAAGCCAGCCTCGAAGCATCTCAAAAAGCGTCACGATGGCGGCCGCAACGAGCGGCGTCGACCATTGGCAAAGCCATGGTGTTGCCGATGAAGTCGTGGCGTTGTGGGAACGCCGAACCAGCCATTGGCAGCAGGCCAGCGCTGCAATAAGAAAGAGGCTGACATAGATCGCCAGTAGCAAGGTGGCCAGCGCCGCCAGCCAGGCGGGCATATGACCGTAGTCGTGAAGACTGATGAAAATCCAGTGAAGCCCGTAGGTGTAGCCTGCAACGATGAGCAGTGCAGACCAGCGCATCATTGAATTAGCCGGTCTTTAGGCGTTCGGCCACGAGCACATGCACCTGTCGTGCATCGGCGCGTTGGACTTCGAATTTGAATCCATCGAGTTCAATGGATTCTCCGCGGTGAGGAAGTCTTCCAAAATGATCGGTGACATAGCCGCCAATGGTGTCCACCTGATCGTCATGAAGATGGGTGGAGAAGGTTTCGTTGAACTGCTCAAGTGAAGTCAAGGCGCGAACACGAAAACGGCCGGGCTGCCTTGGCAAGGCCACGATGTTGTCATCGTCTTCCTCAATGTCGTGTTCGTCTTCAATGTCACCCACGATCTGTTCCAAGACATCTTCAATGGTGATCATCCCGGCGACACCGCCGTATTCATCAATCACGATGGCAATGTGGTTTCGGTTGACACGGAATTC
>JBBAQV010000075.1:0-5229 GCA_040400125.1 Burkholderiaceae bacterium | reverse complement strand
GACTTCTATCGGCTCCCCCGCAACACCAGCAAGATCATGTTGTGGCGGTCGCCACAACTCATCGAAGACTCGCTCTCATTTGCGGATGGACAGATCGTTCCTCTGGCCGCAGGGGAGACCCTTGATTGGAGCTTTCAGGGTCTGGTTTGAGTGTCATGAGGCCTTGGCTTGATGCTTTTGATCCCGCCTGGGCCCATGCGGTCAGCAGCCTTTCACACCCCAATCTGCTTTCTTTTTTAAATCAGGAGTCGACACGCCGGTCGCTTATCACCGGCGGCGGGCAGCCGCTTCGATTCGTGGCGCAATCCGAATTGCCAGCGCATGAAGCTTACGAGGCATGGATTGCCAAGACGGGCTGTGTCCCCACGCGAGACAACCGGCACGATCGGCTGAACGCTCTCATCTGGCTCACCTATCCACAATCAAAGGCTCGGCTCAACCAGTTTCAGGCGCAGGCCATTGCGCAAGCGGGCGTTGGCTCGTCGCGAGGCGCGCTTCGCGACGCCATGACGCTCTGTGATGAGAATCTTTTGCTAATACGCACCCAACCCATCCGAAGTGGTGGCGACTCATCGGCATTCATCGATTGTGAGGCGATGATTCGGCAGCATGACTGGTCAACTCTGTTTCTAAGTCATCGTGGGAAATGGGGAAGCGACTGGACGGTGTTTCCCTTTGGCCATGCGCTTTTAGAAAAGCTGGATCAGCCTTACAAATCCATCACAGCCCATGTCCTGATCCTGGATGGGAACCGAAAAACCATGGATGAATCTCTTTTGGAATCTCTGCATGAGGCCATGACTCCGCGCGATCTTCTGGTGCTTCCAGTCATGGGTATTCCAGGCTGGGACGCGGCCTCAGAGGCCCCCGATTTTTATTCCGACACCTCGGTGTTTCGGCTTTCACGGCGTGCGGACACACGCGGCAGCGCCTGAGCCACGAGTGACGTGAGCCGATCAAAATTCACGGGCTTGGTCAGGTGCTCATCGGCACCGGCGGCGAGCGACGCTGCAATATCGGCCTGAAAGCCATGGCCCGACAGCGTAACGATGAATGCCTTCCCGCCATCACCCGGCTGCGCCCGAATCGCCGAGATCACCTGATGCCCGCTCATGTCGGGCAGATCAATGTCCATGAAAATAAGATCAAAGCGGTCATGGCGAATTCGGTGGAGTGCAGCTTCGCCGGTGGCCGCCTCCGAGACTTGATGCTGATGCAGCGCCAGCCAACGAGCAAGCACCTCACGATTCATCGGAATGTCATCCACCACAAGCACCCGAAGTCCGGCTGATGGATGCGGGCGTTCCATATCGCCTGCCTTGATGCTCTTCCCGTCAGCATAGTCGGCGCAAAGCTGACTCACCCAGCCGTCCCTCTGGGCTTGATCGAAGACCAGATCCACGACCATGAGCGTTCCTTGTCCGGCGACTGAATTCACGCTGATTCGGCCTTGCATGGCCTCGGTGATCGCGCGTGTCACGGCCAGGCCAAGGCCGGTGCCTCCAAATTCCCTGGCAATTGCAGGGCTTGCCTGCTCAAACCTTCCAAAGATAATTTCTTGCTGGGTTTGGGTCAGACCGATGCCGGTGTCTTGCACGGAGAGTCGGATGGAGATTTTCTTCGGGTCATCCTGTGGTCCTGGTGTGAGGCTGATCGTCACACTGCCGCGTTCGGTGAACTTAATGGCGTTGGACAACAGATTTCGAAGAATCTGTCCGAACCGAAGTGCATCCCCCATGACCACCAGCGAAGGTTCAAGGCTGCTTTCATGTTCGAAACGCACCCCCTTTGCCGCTGCGATAGGCTCGAAGATTCGTCGATTAAACTCCACCACCTCGGAAATCAAAAAGGGCTTGGATTCAAGCCGTAAGCGATTCTCCTGGGTTGCTGAAAGATCCAAGATGTCATCCACCAGACCCTGAACTTCTCGCGCACAGCCAATCAGCTGATCAAGATCTCTGCGGTCATCGGGCTTGGTCATGCGGCTTTTCATGAGCTCTCCAATGCCCAGCACACCATGCAAAGGGGTGCGAATCTCGTGGCTCATATCCGCAAGGAATCGTGTTTTGGCGTGCTCCATTTCGCGCTGAGCGTCCAGAGTCTGAATCATCTGATTGGTGACCACGGCAAGACCTTGGAATTCTCGGGGCATCGCACCCATGGTCAGTAGAGACCCACCGTGGCGGCCAACACGCTGAATCTCAGACATCAGTCGATTCACAGGCTCGAGCGTCAGCCGGATAAAAAGCCGAGTGCCGGCATAGAAAATGAATACAGCAGCCGCAATCAACATCCACAGAGCAACCATTAAAGGCTGAGCCTGTTGCTGCACATGGCTCATTGGAACCCGAACCAGGGTGGTCCATCCAAGCTGGTGATATTCGCCATAGCCAGGATTCTTGGTGTAGCCCACAAGGTAATCGCGGCCGTCTTCCCAGGTCTCTCGAAGAAAACCGGATTGACCCATCTCGGCGTATTGAAAGCTTGTCTGGCCACCAAGACTTCGGCTTTCCAGTCCCGGAGCAACCAGCCTTGGTTTGCCGTCTCGCCCAATGACCATCACCTCGGCTGCGCTGGACCCAAACAACGATGTGGAATATCGTCGGTACTGGTTCACCAGCCAGTCCCAGCTCAGGTGAGCACCAAGCACGCCAATGGCTTTGCCCTGAGCATTGGTCACCGGTGAAGTGAGATCAATGAAACGCCAAGGGTCGTGGGTGTGGCGTGCGGGCAGATGGGATTCAAGAAGTTTGGCTTCGTGAACATCGAGCGTGCTTGGCTTCAAGGTTCCTTTTTGAAACCAGTCTCGCTGGGCCACGCTCTGACCAACAAGAATGCTGCCGGTGGAGGCCTTCACGCGCCCATCCATGCCAACAAAGCCAATCCATGTGTATTCCGGCACAGCTTCTTGGATGGCATTCAGCCAGAGGGTGAGCTGAGCAGGGGACTGATCGAGCCGAAGTTTTGGCAGGAGTGCAGCCCGTGATTGAAGATCGATCAGCTGACGGCCGACCGTCATGTCGATCATTTCTGCAAATACCTTGGCCTCGGCCTTTAACCGCTGACCTTCTTCTTGTGTTTTTTGCTGGATGATGGATTCGGACATGACCCATCCCATGATCACCAGAATCACCACCAAAGGAGCCATGGCCACCAAGATGAGCACCCGTTGGAAAGGCTGCCCATTCACCCAATGTTCTCTCGCCCATGACTGAGCGAAGGCAATCACCGCTCGAACCATTGCAAATAACTATAGATGCTAGAGGTATCAGTTTACCTTGTTCTGGCTGAGCTTCAAGCTATCATGTCGACAGCGAAGTGAGCTGGGCGGTCGCTGCCGTGAAAACGGGAGAGGAAGGTCCGGACTCCACAGGGCAGGGTGACGGCTAACGGCCGTACGCAGCAAGCACTCCTTGGGGTGCCCAAGGCGAGGAACAGGGCCACAGAGACGAGTAAACGCGGGCAACTGCGTGGAAGTGAAACGCGGTAACCTCCACCCGGAGCAACACCAAATAGGCATGCGCTTGGCTTCGGCCAAAACGAGTGGTCCGCTCGATGCATGCGGGTAGGTGGCTTGAGCCTGTCGGCAACGGCAGGCCTAGAGGGATGATCGCTATAGGCGTTCGCATGGCGGCGCCCGTAACAGAATCCGGCCTACAGGCTCACTTCGTTTTTTTATTCATTGTCGAAAGCAGACCGGTTCATGAATTCGCCAACACCATCCACACGACTCTGGCTGATCCGGCATGGTGAAACGGATTGGAATGCTGCCCAGCGCATTCAGGGGCGTACCGACATCCCATTGAATGCTGCGGGAGAGCGTCAGGCCGAATGCGTCGCTGAATTTCTCTCTGCGCAGACCATCCATGCGGTCTACAGCAGCGATCTGTCCCGTGCCATTCAAACGGCCACGCCGCTCTCCAAGAAGCTCGGCCTTGAAGTACGGCAGGTCTCAGCCTTCGCTGAACGTGACTTCGGAATTTTTCAAGGGCTGACTTCGGATGAGATTGCCAAGGCTCACCCAGCTGACTACGACCGATGGCAGTCAAGAGAGCCGTCGTTTGCTCCGGCCGGTGGTGAATCGTTGTTGCTTTTTCGAGCTCGGGTTGAGGCGGCGCTCGAAAGTCTTGTCCAACAACATTTGGGAGAATCCGTCGCCGTGGTCACCCATGGAGGCTTTCTGGATATGGTGTATCGACTCGGGGTTGGCGTGCCCATGCAGAAGGCGCGTGATTGGAAAATCCCGAATGCAGGCATTCAAGAGATGATCCTCACACCCGCCAAGATCGAAGTCGTACGCTGGGCCTTGGTGGCGCATTTGGACTCATTGGCTGTAAGGGATGAAGTCCGTGGCTTCTCGTAAAATCAGAGGCGATGAAAGTCTTTAATCTTCGGTGTCCGCACGGGCACCCATTCGAGGGCTGGTTCAAAAGCCACGCGGCTTTTGACGAACAGCGGCGGCAGGGCATCGTCGAATGCCCCATCTGCGGCAGCACCGACATCGAAAAAACGCTCTCCGCTCCCCGGCTGAACCTTTCGGTGGTATCGCCTTCGCCGGACCAGGCGCCGGCCTTGGCGGCCGCCCTTCAGCTGGTCCGTGAATTGCTGGCTTCGAGTGAAGATGTGGGCGATCGCTTCGCTCAAGAGGCCCGTGCGATGCATGCTCAAGAGGTGCCAACTCGATCCATTCACGGCAATACATCACTCGAGACGGCTCAGGAACTGATGGAGGAAGGTATCCCGGTTGTTGCGCTCCCCTTCCCTGGTTTGATCAAAAACCCGCTCCAGTAACCCCGGGTTTATCCCGTCATGCAGCCCAAGATCTAACAAACCACATTACAAGGTATTTTTATCTTGTTGATTTTCTTGAATATTTGCCTGAAAGTTTTTCCAGAAAAATGGCCTAAGTCTTTGTTTTAGAAAGAAAAATTCCCCATTCGGCTTGACCGACCGAATGCTTTTCCCTAAAGTGGGGAAAAGTGCAAAAAAGTGGTTTTTTGTGGGGGTTTGTTTTGGCGCCATTTGGTCAATTTGCGGGCATCACCGCGCTCAGTCTCGATGTGAAGGGTCGTATGACGATCCCCACGCGTTATCGAGACGCCCTAATGACCCAGTCCAAGGGTTCGCTCGCGCTTGTCGAGAGTGATGACGGCTGCCTGCTGTTGATGGCCCAGTCGCTTTGGGATGAACGCATCGCACGCTTTTCTGATGATGAGATTGACAGCGAGC
>JBBAQV010000074.1:0-5255 GCA_040400125.1 Burkholderiaceae bacterium | reverse complement strand
GGGCTCATGGGCTGGAGATCGATCGTGCGCTTTAAGGCGGCTTTGGCCTCTTCGGGGCGATCGAGAGCAATAAGAGAAAGGGCGCGTCCGTAATGGGCACGGTCAAGCTTTTCGTTATGGCGGATGGCCTGATCAAAACAATGCAGAGCGTCTTCGTGGTCTTCGCGCTTTTGAACCATGAAGCCAAGATTGAACCAGGCGGCCGCGTAATGAGGATGCACTGAGGTGCAGCGACGAAGCAGGGCCTCGGCTTCGGATGGTCGAAAGGCTTCGGTCATGCAATGCGCAGCAGCGGTCAGGGGTAATGGGTCTTTGGGGCGAAGTTCTGCAATTCGAAGCCAATATTCGGCTGCCATCTCCTGCTTTTTAAAGACGGTGGCCCAGAAGGCGAGGTTTTTGTAGAACCAGACGGAGATGGCTTTCATCAAGCAGCCTTCCCGAGCATTAAATTCAGCTTCAGATAGGTGAGGAAAAACCATACCCAGAAAAGAAGCAAAAGGGCGACAAAGGGGACGTGCCGGTCGGCAACTTTGGACGGGGTGATCCAGCGGGCCACCTTGACCACGGGGGAGGTCATGAGCCGGAAAAAGCGGTAAACGGCGTTCACTTCGTGTTTGCCGAAGCTCAAAGCATAAACCAGCCCTTGGCCAATAATTAAAAGACCCGCGAATTCGGCAAGCCCTTTGAGAACCACCACAATATCCAGCAAATTCGTCCCCTTCTGCACCACACAACTTATATGCCGTTTCGGCTTTGATCCCCAAGCCGAACGGTGTTTTAATAATTCTTAGAGCGCGAGATTACTGTGCATTTCTATCAATGTCTACTCAGGGGAAACACCTTTGTCTGATGCGGCGCAGCAAGACCTTACTGAACTGGCGATGAATATTCGCGTTGGCGAATTGATTCGAAAGTCCCCACTTGTTTGTTTACCTAGCACGCCACTGCAGCAGGTCTTTGAGGCCATGGAGCGTGAACGTGCGGGATCCATGCTTGTCGCGGATGCCTCGGGGTCAATTCAAGGCATTTTGACCCGTTACGATTTGATCAAGCGGATCATTCTGCCCAAGCTTCCTTTGAGCACGCCCATCGAGGCGGTCATGAGCACGGGCATCAAGACCATCGATTCGGAAAGCGGAGCGCTTGAAGCCATGCTGATGATGGCTCGCCACAAGGTGCGCCATCTGCCGGTCTTGCAACACGGCTTCCTTGTTGGGCTGGTCTCGGAACGCGACCTGTTTAACTTTCAGCGTTCAAGTCTAAGAATTCTTTCGTCGTCCATCGAGCAGGCGGATTCCATTGCAAACCTCAAGGTCTGCGCCAGCGAGGTGCTCTCCTTAGCACGCCGGCTGATGGGGCAGGGTGTGGCGGCAACCTCACTTGCTAGGCTTGTCAGTCATTTAAACGACTCGCTGACCCGCCGCGTCATTCTGATCAAACAGCATGAACTTGCCGCCGAACTCGGTGTGTTACCTCGATGGTGCTGGCTTGCACTTGGTTCAGAAGGCCGTGAAGAGCAAACGGTGGCGACGGATCAAGATAACGCCATCATTTTCGAGGGTGATCATTCCGTCTATCAAGAGCGCTTTAAAAAGCTGGCTAATGCCATCAATGGCGGGCTCGCCGACATTGGCTTTCCCCTTTGCAAAGGTGGCGTGATGGCGATGAATGACAAGTGGTGTCGAAGCGCCGACCAGTGGCGGTCCACCCTTACCGAATGGTTTAAGAGCCCTCAGCCCGAGGCCTTGCTTGACGCCAATATTTTTCTTGATTTTCGGGGGCTTGCGGGCGACCTTGATCTTGCCGAAGACCTGCGCGGCTGGGTCTCATCCCAGGTGGCGGATCATCGTTTGTTCATTCGGTCTCTGGCCCAAGATGCCGTTCGCGATGACGTGGCCAAGCTCTCCCGAAATGGGGTGTCGGTCAGCTTCGCGCGGGCGATGCGCAAGCGCGGCTATTTAATGGAATGGTTGGCGCCGTCCAAGCTTGAAATGAAACGGGGCGGCACGGCGCCAGTGGTCTACTTTGCAAGGGTTTTGGCCCTCGCCAGCGGGGTGAGTTCGACCTCCACCGATGAACGACTGAAAGCATTGGTGAACAAGGCGGGCATGTCCCGATCCGAGGCCGAATCCATGCGAGACGCATTCAATGTGCTTCAGCGTTATCGGCTGAAAGCTCAGCTGGCATACGCAGCGCGCGCCCAGGCGGAAGACCAGGGGGACGTCTCCCCCAATGTCCTTGAACTGGATAAGCTCAGTTCCCACGAGATCGAGAAGCTTTCTGAGGCGCTTGATACCCTGGCGGGGCTTCGCGCCAAAATCGAGATGGACTTTCTTCGCTGAGGTCGGACCTAGTTGCCTAGAGGGTCATGGGCAGTAGTTGAAAACAGAGAATCGTCACCACGGTCGGCGTGAGCGCACCGACGAACAGCCAAAGCGGATTAATGGCTCCGTCATCAAACCGCCCCTTCAAAATGGAGGCGCCAGCTGGGTTCGGAGCATTGGCAATGATGGTGAGCCCTCCACCGGTCACGGCACCTGCGACGAGTGAGTACTTAAACTCCTCGCTCAATCCCTCAACCAATGAGCCGAGGTAGGTTAGCGCGGCGTTATCCGTGATGGCCGTAAGAGCGGTCGCCCCGTAATAGATTGAGGTTGGATCCATCTTCACCAGGAGCGGCTGAAGCCACCAGGCCTGAAGACCGCCCAAGACAACGAGGCCAGCCAGAAAGAAACCAACCATCAGGCCTTCGCGCAGGATGAGTCGGTCTTGGTGTTGAGGATAAGCGGTTGCGAGACCCATGAATGCCAGGAAGATTCCGATGAAAACGGGTGCGTGATGAGCGAAGAGAACCACTCCGGCAATCATTGCAAGATGAATCAGGATGAGGGGAAGAGGGACAGTTTTCTGCTCATTCTCAGCAAGGGAGGACTCTTTAGCAATTTGCTGCCCCGCCTGATTGATCTCTTTCCGAAATAGGAGGGTCAGGGCTGTTCCGTTAATGAAGACCGCGATCGCTGCCTTCCAGCCAAAGTGGGTGAACATGTATGCCGTGTCCCAGTCCCAGGTGGCCGCTACCATGAGCACCGGGGGTGCAGCAAAGTGAGTCAGGGTCCCGCCGATCGAGATATTAACGAAGAGAACACCGAGCGTGCCGTATTTGAAAAAATTGGAGCTTTTCCCCTGAAAGTATTGGAGGAGCATAAGGGCCGCAAGAGTCATTGCAGCTGGCTCTGTAATCAGTGAGCCAAGAAGTGGAACGACGGTCATCAGAACGAAGTAACGGGCAATACCCGTATTGAAAGGTAGCGATCGTGCGACCCTTTCAACGATCGTCCTCGCAGTGAACATCACTGGCCGACTTGCAGCGATGACCATGATCGCGAAGACAAAGAGCGGCTCAGTGTAATTCCGTGTGTCGGCGTATTCGACCGCTTTGGTGAAGCCCTCAGCAAACATAAGCCAACCGAAGAGAATGATGGACCAAAATCCAAAAACTGCCTCGACTTCGCCGAGAAGGTGAAATACCCCATGGTGCGCTGGGTAACGGTGAGAAAGCTTCTCAAACAGTGGAGCCGCAAACGTGTGGCAAACCGCGATGGCGAAGATGGCTGCTGCTACGTACTGGGTCGTTTCTGACATGAGTGATCAGTCCTTGGGGTCTTTCAATAGGTCATCGTGGATTGTAAACTGGCCGAAATATGAACATCCATTTTGCTTCCGATCTTCACCTTGAATATCTGTCTAAGCGTTTTCCCGAGCATCTTCGGGTTGATCGGCTTTACACGCCCTTCGCCGATGTCATGGTCTTGGCCGGTGACATCGACATTGGCACGCAAATGGTTGAAAAGTTCGGTCAATGGCCCCACCCCGTGCTCTATGTCCCCGGCAACCATGAGTTTTACGACTGCGCCATCGAGCCGCAGATACAGAAGCTCAGGGAAGCGGCCAAGGACACAGCCATGGTGGTGCTGGCTCGGGATGAATACGTTGATCGGGGCGTGAGGTTTCTTGGCTGCACCCTCTGGACAGACTATCAACTGATGGGAACCGGGGGAAGGCAGCTTGCGTCGATGTTCGCCTGTGAGGCGCGCATTGCTGATCATCGAAAGATTATGGGCATCAAAAAAGTTGGCGAGGGGTTCTCCGCCCAGCAGGCCTATGAGCGGCACCTTGAAGACCGGGCCTGGCTCGAGGAAAAGTTGAGCCAGCCTTTCAAAGGCAAAACGGTGGTGATCACCCACCATGCTCCGTCCAGGGGAAGCGTTCATCCCCGATTCCGTGGCGATCCATGCAATGCGGCTTTCGTGTCCGACTTGGATCACCTGGTGATGAAGGCGGACTTATGGATTCACGGCCATGTGCATGACACCTTTGATTACAAGGTGGGGCCGTGTCGCGTCGTGACCAACCCGGGCAGTTACGCGGTGACCCTGGGAAAGGTCAAGGCCTTTGAGGAGCTTGAGTTTGAAAACCCGCTCTTTGATCCACAAAAGGTGATCGAGATAGACGAGGTAAAATCCGAGCAGTTCCTGCCCGGATGATGAAATAGGTAGACATACAGGACTTAAAATCCTGGGGCGCAAGCCGTGCCGGTTCGATTCCGGCTCCGGGCACCATGACTCTCCGAGGCGCCAGTGGCACTGAAATCAACGGTTTACAAAGCCCAGCTGCAGATTGCTGATATGGATCGGGGCGTCTACGCGGAGCACAGCGTCACGCTGGCCCTCCACCCCTCAGAAACAGAAGAGCGTCTTCTCATTCGACTCTTGGCACTTGCACTGAATCTTCCGCAAGACAACCATCGCGGCATGCTTGAGCCCGCTCGAGGGCTCTCGGACGCTGACGAGCCCGATCTTTGGCAGCACGATCTCTCCAACCAATTGGTGCAGTGGATTGAACTTGGGCAGCCCGACGAGCGCCGTCTCGCCAAAGCCTGTGGCCGCTCTGAGCAGGTGGTGGTGTACAGCTACTCCGCAGCCACGCCAATCTGGTGGTCGGCGATTGCCAATAAGCTCAGCCGGCTAAGTAACCTTACGGTTTGGCAGATCCCGTCGGATCAATCGAAGGCTCTCGCTGCTCGTGCGCAACGTGGAATGCAGTGGCAGGTCACCGTGCAAGATGGAACGGTCTGGGTGAATGACGGTGGCGAATCAATCGAGATCACGCCGCAGGCTCTCATTCAACGCGCGACATGACTCAAGGAATGGTGTGTCCAAGCCTTGCGGCAAGGCCGATCAGGGCCATGCAACGTC
>JBBAQV010000073.1:0-5305 GCA_040400125.1 Burkholderiaceae bacterium | reverse complement strand
CCGCTCGGGCAATGGCAATTCTCTGGCGCTGACCGCCCGAGAACTCATGCGGGTAACGGGAAAGGCTGTCGCCCGAAAGCCCGACCTCGGTCAAGACCTCCACCATTCGCTGCTGCCGCTCCAGCTCAGAGAGTTCCCTGAAGTGAAGTGAAAGCCCCTCGCCCAGAATCTCGCCCACCGTCATTCGCGGGGAAAGCGCACTAAAAGGATCTTGAAAGACAATCTGCATCCGCTTGCGAAGGTCTCGCAGGGCCCGCCCCGAAAGCGTGTTGATTGACTGTCCGTCGAAAATCACCTCACCCTCGGTCGCGGCTGGGGTCAGCCGAAGCAGGGCCTGAGCCAGAGTGCTCTTTCCAGAACCTGATTCCCCCACCACGCCCAGTGTTTCGCCCTGCCGAATCGTCAGCGTGGCCTTGTCCACCGCATTGAAAATACGTTTTTTCCAAAACCCTTCGCTGATGGTGTAGCGGCAGCTGAGTTCTCTGGCTTCGCAGATAACTTGCGTATTCAGTGTGCCCGCCACCATGCGTTCGGGCTGACTGGACAAAAGCTTTTGGGTGTAGGCCTCTTGCGGAAATTGAAAGAGGGTCTTGGTGGCGTTGGTTTCAATCAGCCGGCCATGCTGCATCACCGCGACGCGATCGGCAAACCGTTCCACCAACGGCAGATCATGGGTGATCAGCAAAATGGCCATACCTTCATCGCGCTGAATTTCCAAAAGAAGCGACAGCACCTGCTCGCGAATGGTGACATCCAAGGCCGTGGTCGGTTCGTCTGCGATCAGAAGTTTGGGCTTACAAGCCAGTGCCATGGCAATTACCACGCGTTGCCGCTGCCCCCCTGAAAGTTGGTGCGGGTAGGCCTGCGCACGCCGGGCAGGTTCATCCACACCGGTTCGCTCCAAAAGCTCAATCGCCCTGGTCAGCGCTGCTTTGGTGGAAAGACCTTCGTGCAGTTCCAGCACTTCGGCAATCTGTTGCCCAACGGTAAACAGCGGGTTCAACGCCGACATGGGTTCTTGGAACACCATGGCAATCTCGCGGCCTCGAATGGCGCGGATGTCTCGATCACTGCAGAAAATAAGGTTCTGGTCACCGGCGCCCGGGGCCTCTTCAGGATCACGAAGACCATCCGGATTCCAGAGAATCTGGCCGGAAAGCCGCGCGTCAGGCAATAGACGCAAAATGGAAAGTGCGCTCACCGTTTTTCCACTGCCGGACTCGCCCACCAGAGCGAATCGTTCACAGGCATGAAGATCAAGATGCAGGTCATGCACAGCCTGGTGATGTTCACCCTCGGCCCGCGGGAAGTGAACGCAGAGATCTCGAATACGAAGAATTGGCGTGCTCATGGTCTAGCCTCGCCTTGTGTCAAGGGCGTCGCGCAAGGCTTCCCCAATAAAAATCAGAAGCAGCAGCAAGGCCACCAACACCCCGAAAGTAGAAAGCGAAATCCACCAGGCGTCCAGGTTCGCCTTGCCCTGCGCCAAAAGCTCGCCCAGGCTGGGCGTGGAGGAGGGCACGCCCAGCCCCAGAAAATCAAGACTGGTCAACGCCAGAATGGATGCACTCATACGAAAGGGAAGAAAGGCAATCACGGGCGTGAGGCTATTGGGCAGCACATGCCGCCAGATAATCTGCCCGTGGTTCAACCCCAGAGCGCGGGCGGCAGTGACGTAGTCCAAAGACCGATTGCGCAGAAATTCCGCACGCACGTAATCCGACAAACCCATCCAGCCAAACAGGGAAAGAATCACCAGCAAAATCAAAAGTCCCGGCTCAAACACTGAAGCCAGAATGATCAGAAGATAAAGCTCGGGCACTGAACCCCAGATCTCGATAAAGCGTTGCACCACAAGGTCGGTCTTGCCCGCAAAGTAACCCTGCAGTGCTCCCATCAGAACACCCAGCACCACGCCAATGGCGGTGAGCGCAAGCCCAAAGAGCACCGAGGTGCGAAAGCCATACAGCAGCCTTGCCAAGACATCGCGGCCGCGGTCATCGGTGCCAAGCCAGTTGGTGCCGGACGGTGCTGCGGGGTTGGGGCTTGGCGCAAAGTAATTCAGGCTGTCGAAGGAATATCGATTCAGTGGGTAGACCGCCCAGTTGTCGCCCTCGCGAATGCGCTCTTCAATGAATGGGTCCAGGTAATCGGTTGGGGTTTCAAAATCGCCGCCGAAGGTTTTCTCGGGGTAGTTCTGAACCAAAGGAAAGTAAAAATCCCCTTGGTAATGAACCACCAGGGGCCGATCATTCGAAATCACATTGGCAAGAAGCGACACCACAAAGGCGATGGAAAAAATCCATAAACTCACCAGCCCTCGTCGGTTACGACAGAAGCGAAGCCAGGCGCGGCGTCCGGGAGAAAGACTTGCCGAACTCACGACCGATTCCCCCCGAACTGAACGCGAGGGTCCACCCAGACATAGAGCAGGTCATTCAAAAGCTTGGCCACCAGCCCAATCAGCGAAAAGAAATACAGCGTTCCCATCACCACGGGGTAGTCCCGCTTCATCACCGATTCATAAGACAAAAGCCCCAGGCCGTCCAAAGAAAACAGGGTTTCAATCAGCAGCGAGCCCGTGAAAAACGCCCCAATGAATGCCGCAGGAAAACCCGTGACAATGGGGATCAAGGCGTTACGAAAGACATGCCGCCAAAGCACCGTCTTTTCAGACAAGCCTTTGGATCTCGCCGTCAAAACATATTGCTTGCGAATCTCTTCAAGCATGGTGTTTTTGGTGAGCATGGTGGTCACCGCAAAGCTGCCAAGGGTCATGCAGACAATCGGCAGCGTCAGGTGCCAGAAATAGTCCATCACCTTGCCGGCAAGGCTTAAGCTTTCCCAGTCGTCGGATGTCAGGCCGCGAAGCGGAAAGAGCTGCAGAAAACTTCCACCGCCAAAGAGCACCAGCAGGGCCACACCCAGAACAAACCCAGGAATGGCATAGCCCACCAAAATGGCGGTGCTTGTCCACAGGTCAAACCGGCTGCCGTGACGCACCGCCTTGGCAATGCCCAGTGGAAGAGAAATTAAATAGGTTAAAAGAAATGTCCAAAGCCCAAGGCTGATGGACACCGGCAGCTTCTCTTTCATCAGTTCCCAGACACTTCGGTCATGGAAAAAACTGCGTCCAAGATCGAAGGTAAGAAAGCCCTTCACCATGTCAATGAAGCGTTCGTGGGCGGGTTTATCAAAGCCGTAAAGCGCCTTGATTTCGGCAAGTTTTTCCGCGTCGATGCCGCGGTTGCCACGATAGACGTTGCTGGTCTGGCCCACCTCCGCACTGGCCCCGCCGGGCAAAGACGCCGACGCACCACCCAGTGCACCGTGGTCGCCTTTGAGCATCTGCACCATCTGCTCCACAGGGCCGCCCGGCACAAACTGAATCATGGCGAAGGTGATCAGCAAGATGCCCAACAGGGTTGGCACCATGAGGAGCAGCCGTTTCACCACGTAAATCAAGATGGATCGGTTCATGGCTTGGCCTCCCACCACCAGGCGGCCAGCGCCCAGTCTTCGGAATGGTAGTAATCCGGCAGCACACTTGGGCGCGCTAACCCGCGGCGATACGAGATGCGGTGCACGTTGTTGTGCCAGTGTGGGATCGCGTAATAACCATGGCGCATCACTCGATCAAAGGCGCGTGCGGCCACAATCAACTCTTCCCGAGACTCCACCGAAAGAATTCGTTGCACCAGACGGTCCACCACCGGGTCTTGAATGCCAATGAAATTATCGGCACCCGGTTCCTTGGCCGCCTGACTCATGAACCGAAACACCAGTTCATTGCCGGGGCTTTGGCTGGACAAATACCAGTGCACGATCATGTCGTAGTCATAGTCGTCGACACGTTTTTTATAGAGCGAGCTGTCGGTGACACGCACCTTCACATGGATCCCAAGCTTGGCCAGATTACGTGCAAACGGGGCAATAATTCGTTCCCAGGTTCGCGTGGCCAGAAGCACTTCGAATTCAAAAGGCTGACCCTGGGCATTGCGCAGGGCGCCGTCGCGATAAGTCCAGCCCGCTTCGCCCAAAAGCCTGCGCGCCTCGCGCAGATTCTCCCGAAGGCTCTGCGGCGGGTTGGTGTTGGGGGGCATGGGAACGGGCCCAAACACAGCGGGCTGAAGCTGGCTTCGCAAAGGTTCCAGCAGCTTCAGTTCTTCGGCTGTGGGTTCGCCTGTAGCTGCCATCACGGTGTTGGTGAAGTACGAATAAGAGCGCTTGTATTGGTTGTAAAAGAGCTGGCGATTCATCCATTCGTAATCCAGCGCAAGACCAATGGCCTGACGAACCCGCACGTCTTGGAATTTGGGCTGGCGAATGTTGAAGTAAAACGCCTGCATGCCCTGGGCGTTGGAATTGGCAAGCTCTGTTTTGACGAGCTCACCCTTGGCAAATCGGCTGCCAATGTAGCTGCGCGCCCAGTTCTTCGCGGCATTCTCGTGCACGAAATCAAATTCGCCGGCCTTGAAGGCTTCGATGCGTGCGAATTCATCTTTGTAATAACGAAAGCTCACGGTCTCAAAACGAAACTGGCCACGCCGCGTGGGAATGGCCTCGGCCCAATAGTTCGCTTGGCGTTTGAAGCGAATGGATTTCCCAAGATCCACCCGGTCAATCACATAAGGGCCCGAGGCAATGGGGTGGTCTTGAATCCACTGCTCAAAAGGCTTGTCCACACCCTGTTGGCTGCCCCATTTTTTTGAAAACACCGGAACCGCACCAACAATCATGTGCAGCTCGCGGTTCTTGCGTGCAAAGTTAAACCGAATGGTAAGAGGGTCCACCACCACGGCCTCGCGCACATCGGCCCAGTAGTTTCGCCAAATTGGGCTTGCGCTCTTGCTTCGAAGGGTGTCGAAAGAAAATTTCACGTCTTCGGCCGTGACGGCATCACCATTGGAAAACCGCGCTTCGGGCCGGAGCCTGAAGGTGATCGACATTCGGTCCCGAGCCAGCTGCATGTCTTTGGCCAACAGACCGTAGGCGCTCATCGGTTCATCCAGGCTGCCGATGGTGAGCGACTCAAACATCAGGTCCATCACCCCGCGCGCGGCGATACCCTTTAAGGTGAAGGGATTGAGCTTATCGAAGGTGCCCATGGCGGAAAGCTTGAGTTCACCGCCCAGGGGCGCATCAGGGTTCACATAGCTGAAGTGGCTGAAGTCGGGCGGGTATTTCGGGTTTGCGCCTAGCGCCATGCCGTGCACGAATCCGGATGCGGCGGCCGCGCCCTTGGACACGGGTTGAGCCACCGGTTTGGCGAATGCCGCCTGCGGGGCAAGCCAGGCCCATGCGC
>JBBAQV010000072.1:0-5310 GCA_040400125.1 Burkholderiaceae bacterium | reverse complement strand
GTCGAACAATGGTGGTGAGGTCTTCAGCGGAATAGAACTCAAGCCTTGAAACAATACCAAAGCGGTCACGCAGTGGATTGGTCAGCATGCCTGCCCGGGTGGTGGCACCCACGAGAGTAAAGGGCTGAAGGTCGAGTTTGATGGAACGCGCCGCGGGGCCTTCGCCGATCATGATGTCAATTTGATAGTCCTCAAGCGCTGGATAGAGGATCTCTTCCACCACAGGACTCAAACGATGAATCTCGTCGATGAAAAGAACATCGTTGCGCTCTAAATTGGTCAGAAGCGCGGCAAGATCGCCGGGGCGCTCGAGCACCGGCCCCGAGGTTTGTCGAAGGTTGACGCCGAGCTCCCGCGCAAGAATATGGGCGAGCGTGGTCTTGCCGAGCCCCGGAGGGCCAAAAAGCAGCACATGATCCAGGGCTTCGCCACGTTGGCGCGTGGCCTCAATGAACAGCGCCAGCTGATCGCGCACCTTGCTCTGACCGATATATTCGTCAAGTTTCTGCGGACGAAGTGCTCGTTCAATGACTTCTTCCTGGGGTGTCTTCGACGCCCCAGAGATGAGGCGTGCCTCGTCGGTCATTGCTGACTCGGCGGGACTGGCGCTGCCAAGGTTGTCGTGCTCGATCATGGGGCTAGTTTACTTGGCGAGCTGTTTCAATGCCTGCTTGATGCCGTCGGCGACTGAAGCCCCCTGGGGAAGCCCCTTGCAGGCCATGATGGCCTCTTTTTCCGAATAGCCTAGGGCAAGGAGGGCATGAACGATATCGGTCTGGTGAGACCCCAAGGGCGCTGCGCCCGCCCCAGCCATCGATTCCCCAAGCCTGCCTTTGAGTTCCAGAATCAGGCGTTCAGCGGTCTTTTTCCCAATACCTGGAACACGGGTCAGCAGCCCAACTTCCTGCAGCCCAATGGCCTGCGCGAGCTGAGTCACCGAAAGCCCTGAGAGCACGGCAAGCCCAATTCGTGGACCTACCCCGCTCACTTTAATCAGTTCGCGAAAGGCGACACGTTCTTCCTGGGTGAGAAAGCCGTAGAGCAGCTGCGCATCGTCACGCACCACAAAGTGGGTGAGCAGGGTGACCGGCTGACCGATGTCCGGTAGCTCATAAAAGCTGCTCATCGGAACATCGACCTCATAACCCACGCCTTGCACATCCACCACAACCTGCGGCGGATTTTTGGAGACAAGCTTTCCTGAGATATGACCAATCATGACGAAAATCCTATGACACGCGAGATCGACTGCTGTGGATGGGTGCCCCCTTGAGTGCCCGCTGATGGGCCATGGTCTGCCACCAAGCGAGCGCGCAGCCAAGCGCATCGGCGGCATCGGCACCGGGGGATTCGGAGAGCTTTAACAGTCGCTGCACCATAAACTGCACCTGCTCCTTGGTGGCTCGCCCCGAGCCAACGATGGACTGTTTCATCCGCAGTGGTGTGATCTCGTCAATCGGCAGTTCAGACTGAGCCAGTGCAGCGATGGCCGACCCTCTGGCCTGCCCAAGGGACAGCGTGGATTGCGGGTTCACATTCACAAAGACTCGTTCAATCACGGCCTGATGGGGTGAGAAGTGAGCAACAAGCTCTTGGACTCCACGAAAAATATTGGCCAGCCGCTCGGGTTCTGAACCCTGAACCGGTGGGCGAATCACGCCACTTCCGACATAGCGCGCTTGTTGCCCTTCCACATCGATGACACCAAACCCAGTGCAACGAAGCCCTGGGTCAATGCCGATGATTCGCATGGTCAGAGGTCTTCGCGATCAGTGACGAAAGTGGCGCATACCTGTGAACACCATGGCGATGTTGCGCTCATTGGCGGCAGCAATCACCTCGTCGTCGCGAACGGACCCCCCCGGCTGGATGACACAGCTGGCCCCGGCATCGGCCACGGCATCAAGACCGTCACGAAATGGGAAGAAGGCGTCGGAGGCGACCACCGAGTTGGTGAGTGACAGGCCGGCGTGTTCGGCTTTGATGGCGGCAATGCGGGCCGAATCAATTCGACTCATCTGGCCGGCACCAACGCCCAGTGTCATGCCTTGCCCACAAAAGACGATGGCATTGCTTTTCACCCAGGTGCATACCCGCCAGGCGAAAAGCAGGTCTTCAAGTTCTTGCAGGCTGGGCTGACGTTTGGTGACCACCTTCAGCTGGTTGATGTTAAGAATATTTCGGTCCGGTGTCTGAACCAGCAAGCCACCACTCACCCGCTTGAGGTCTCGACCCAAGGCGATCGCATCATCGGCGCCGAGCGCAACCTTGAGCAGTCGAAGATTGTTTTTGGCAGAAAAAATTTCAATCGCTTTGGGGTGAAACGCGGGCGCGATGATGACTTCGGCGAATTGTTGGCTGACCGCCTGGGCTGCCTCGGCTGAGAGTTCGGTGTTAAACGCAATAATTCCGCCAAAGGCCGAGGTTGGGTCAGTTTGAAAGGCTTTGCCATACGCTGCAGCGGCATTATCGGCAATGGCGACGCCACAAGGGTTGGCGTGTTTCACAATGACGCAGGCGGGTTCCTTGAAACTTCTGACGCAGGACCATGCGGCATCAGCGTCGGCGATGTTGTTAAACGACAGCTCCTTGCCTTGAAGCTGTTGGTAGTTGGCGAGCGTGCCTTCGGCGGCCGGACTGTCTCGATAAAACGCTGCGCTCTGGTGAGGGTTCTCGCCGTAGCGCATGGACTGAACTTTACTGACCTGAAGGCTGAGAATACTGGGGTAGGCACCCACGTCTTGCGGGGAGGGAGGCATACAGCCCGGGCTTTTAGGGTCGCACTCGACCGGCTCGAGGCCGTTCAAAAAGTTGCTGATGGCACCGTCGTAGGCTGCGGTGTGGGCGAAGACCTTTTTCGCCAGCCGCTGACGTGTGGGCCAGCCCAGTGTGTTCCCGTTCTGGTCAAGTTCGGCAAGCAGGCTGGGGTAATCCGTGGGGTCGATCACCACCGCCACACCATCGTGATTTTTTGCACCGGCGCGCAGCATCGCGGGCCCGCCGATGTCGATGTTCTCGACGATGTCTTCGTAGCTTGCGCCGGGTCGCTGCAAGGTTTCTCGGAAGGGGTAGAGGTTGACCACCAAGAGGTCAATGGCGTTAAACCCAGCGTTGCTCATGGCCTGTTGATGACTTTCAAGGTCGCGACGGGCAAGCAGCCCGCTGTGAACGGCCGGATGGAGAGTCTTCACGCGGCCGTCGAGCATTTCAGGAAATTGGGTGATCTGGTCGACAGGAATCACGGCGAGCCCGTTTTGGCTCAGTAAGGAAGCGGTTCCGCCGGTTGAGAGAATGGTGACACCCCGGGATGCGAGTTCCTTGGCGAACTCGAGAATTCCAGTTTTGTCTGAGACGCTAATGAGTGCACGACGAACAGGGATTCGGTTGGGCCGCGGAGAGGAGGCTACGGGGGCGACAGACGACATGACAGCTCCAGGTGATCGATCTTGGCAAACCTAGAGTTTAAAGCCTTCGGCCCCTTTCGCTTTCGCTTCCAGCCCATGAAGGGCGAGTTTTTTTCGAAGTGTGTTTCGGGTCATTCCAAGAGCCGCCGCGGCGTGGCTGACATTGCCCCGATACCGGGTCATGACATGGTCAAGAAGAGGCCGTTCCGCAGCCGTCATCACCATGTCATGCAGGGCATGGGGCTTTTGGTTTCCGAGGGTCTCAAAGTAGAGATCGAGCGCCTGACGAATGGTCCCGTCAATCGAATGCCTGCGCGAGCCTTGGTCAGACATGCTGGGCCTCTCGGGGTGTTGAAAAAAAATGATCAATGGCTTCGAGCTGCTGCTCGGTGGTCTCGAGTCGATTCATCAGGTCTCGAAATACCTTCACGCCGGGAAGGCCTTTGAGATACCACCCAATATGTTTGCGAGCCGTGCGCATGCCAACCTCCTCGCCATAGAAGGCGTAGTGGTCGAGTAGATGGCCCTTGAGCCAAAGGGCAATGTCCCGCTCGGTGGGGTCGGGAATTTCAACCCCCGTGTCCAGATAATGCGCCACCTGACGAAAGATCCACGGCCGCCCCTGGGCGGCTCGGCCAATCATCACAGCGTCGGCGCCGGTATGGCGAAGAACCTGGAGCGCTTTGCGTGGGCTATCAATGTCGCCATTGGCGACCAGAGGAATCTTGATCTGTTGCTTGACCAGGGCGATGGTGTCGTACTCAGCAGCACCTTGGTATTTGTCTCCACGAGTTCGGCAGCTCCCTGGTATTTGTCTTCACGGGTTCGGCCGTGGATGGTGATCATCGCCACACCCAGATCTTCCGCCATGCGCGCAATCTCTGGGGCATTCCGGTGCGCCGCATTCCAGCCGGTTCGCATTTTGAGCGTCACCGGGATGTTGGCGTCTTGGACGGCGTTCACTACCGATTCAATAATTTCACGAATCCGCTCGGGTGTTTGCATCAGGGCGGACCCCGCTGCAAGGCTGCAGACTTTTTTGGCCGGACAGCCCATGTTGAGATCAATGATCTGTGCCCCTCGCTCAACATTGAATCGTGCTGCCTGAGCCATCATGACCGGGTCGGCCCCGGCAATCTGCACGGCCTTGGGTGCGATCTCTCCATCGTGGTTAATTCGGCGCGTGGTTTTGTCGGTGGCCCAGAGCAGTGCATTGGAGGCCGCCATCTCGCTGACGGCATAACCCGCTCCCAATTGTTTGCAGAGCTGTCGATAGGGGCGGTCCGTCACGCCGGCCATGGGCGCCACGAAGACACGGTTAGGAAGCTGATAGGGCCCAAGCTTAAAAGGCGTGTTGAAGAGTGGTGTCCAGGAATTAGCCGCCATACATCAACACCTGACCAAGAAGTTTTTTCGCGCCGGGCACCAGGGCAACGCCACCAATCGTGTGTCGAACCCATGGCGCGCGTGCCAGGGTGTCCGTGGCTGTGCGAACGGCCCACCGATCCGCTTTTCGACGTGCTGCGTAATCGTTCAGCCGCGCGGGAATCGGCATGCCATGTTGGACGAGACAGGTGGCGAGTACCTCGGCGTCGCGAAAACCAAGGTTCATACCCTGCCCTGCGATCGGGTGCAAAGCCTGGGCCGAATTCCCGATCCATACGGTGTCGCTGGTTGCAAGCTGGTCGCGCCACTTCAAACCCAGCGGATAGACACCGGTGATCTCGATGCTGTTGATTCCTGTCACACGCCCGCCCATCACGGACTCGAGCAGCGACCGTTGCCGTGCTTCGGAAGACTCTCGAAAGTCTAGGGTGCGCGATTTCGATCCACACCAGATGAGGGCATAGCGGTCACGGATCGGCAGCAAGGCCACCGCACCGTCTGCGGTGAATCGCTCCCAGGC
>JBBAQV010000071.1:0-5442 GCA_040400125.1 Burkholderiaceae bacterium | reverse complement strand
GCCTTGATGTTGGCTTTGGAATCCAAGTCATTCATGGTGCGCCGGAAATGGGTACGCCACTCCGTCACCACAATGGTGTAGACCACATACAAGGTGAGCGCGGTGACGGTGATCACCGCAAACCAGATTTCGTAATGAATGATGAGCCAGGCCAGCACCATGCCGACCTCAAGAATTGTGGGCAAGATCGAATAGAGGGTGAAGGACACCAGGCTTGAGACGCCTCGGGTGCCACGTTCGATGTCTCGTGTGAGTCCACCGGTCTGTCGCTCAAGATGAAAGCGAAGCGACAGCGCATGCAGATGTTCAAAGACCTGCAGGGCAATTCGCCGAACCGCCTGCTGGGTCACACGCGCAAAGACCGCCTCGCGCATTTCCGTAAAAAGACTCGTCAGCACGCGAAGCGCCCCGTAAGCGAACACCAAGCCGACGGGCACGGCCACCACCGCAAGAGACGGCTGGGCACTGACGGCATCGACAATATCTTTGAGCACCACCGGCACGGCCACATTGGCCACTTTCGCCAAGACCAGACAGCTCAAGGCGATGACGACACGAACCTTGTATTGCCAGAGATAAGGCAGCAGAGTTTTCAGGGTCTGCCACTCACCTTTGGGCGCACCCGGTGGCGCTGGGAAGTCTTGGCTTGGACGTTCGAGAGGGGAAGCGTGACGCATGCGTGATCTTAAACCGAGGCGATCCAACCTTCGAGGGGATCCATATCCAGGGGAAGGCCATAGTTCGGATGCCGACTTGCATGGGCCGCCTGCAGAGCGCAGATCACCGCATCCAAGAGATCGCCCGAGCCATCGGAAATTAACTGGTTACGCCAATCAGTGGTGAGCCGCAGCTGAACCTTCAGCCCGGTCTGTGATTCATCACCACGGATGAGAGCCCAGACAATCTGTTCGCGAACCGCGAGACGCTCTGGGGTTTGTTTCGAAACCTGGTCACTCTTGTAAGAGGCTCTTGAAATATGGCGTGCGGTGAATCCAGGATAAGCCTCTAGGGCAACACGCTGTTGATGGGGCGCATCCAAACCCGGATACAGCCCCGGAATACAAAGCCCTGCCCGAAGTATTCTTGGAGCGCCCGCCTGAAGCATCCAGGCCACCGGCGGATTGGTCCATCGCATCGCTGGGCTTGAGCCGGCGGGTCGGTCGGTTTTCCGGTAGACAAACTTCTGACCCGCCGGACGCGCGTGACAGAACTTTTTGAATGCCTGACGAAGATTTTCTCGTGGCTGTTGCTCGTACCACTGGATGAAACTCGTCCATTGGTTGGGCCAGCCGTAATGCTCGATCAATTCCCTGGGAAGACTGAACGGAAGATCAAAGCCCGCAAGCCATGGGCCCTCATGTTGAAGAAAGCTCTCGAACATGGGCCATCCCGGAACCTCGACCACCTGATCGAGCTGATAGCAATTACCTTCAAGTTCACCCACCGCAATCGTGATCGGTTTACGAGGACTTGGCGCGGAACTGAAGTCCACGCCGTAGACACGCCGCCGCGTTGGTGTCTTGGATGGTGGGCCGCAAGCAGGGCGGGGTGGGTTCATCGGTACGGGACCCTTCCAAACGCTAAAAAGGTGCGCAATAACATGAGGGCAGCCGTGAGCACCATTCGACGCCCAAGCGCACGAATCGGGCCGCGACGCCGGTACAGCTTTTCATTTTTAGGAACTGATTCGGCGATCGCCGCTTCAAGCATGGCCCGCAGTTGAGCAGCTACGGCGCTGTCTTGCGCAACAAGATTAGCTTCGAGTGAAAACATGAGCGAGAAAGGGTCAATGTTGGACGACCCTACCGTCAGACTATCGTCAATCACCGCAACCTTCGCGTGAAGAAAGCTGGGCTGATAAAAGAAGATTTCAATCTCCTCGCGAGCGAGCTCCTCAACCAGGGCTTGTGTGGCCCAGTCGGTCCACCACTGGTCGCTGTTACCCTGAATTAAAAGCCGCACTCGAACCCCTCGGCGCGCTGCGCGAATCAAGGCTTCACGAAAACGAAGCGTCGGAACAAAGTAAGCATTGGCAATCAGAATCTCTTGCCTGGCAAGATCAATCTGTGACCGATACCAGAGCTCAATGGATCGACGAAACCTGAAGTTGTCACGCAGCAGCAAACGAACCCGTGACGAGGGATGGCGTTTCATGGGTGGCGCCCGCCAGCGCAGATGCCGTCGAGTCTGCCGAACCACTTCGCGGACTCGGCCAAGACTCTCTTGCCGTTTGGCACGTCGCAAATAACGTCGAAGGCCACCCTGCAGAAGTTCGGTGCGCAACAAATTGGAAAGGCTCACGCGCCACCATGAACGACGCATGACACGAGCAATGGATTCAACCGTACGGTGGGCGTTGACCGACACAGCGAAATCCAACCGCGGGGCGGAAAGTTCACGGCCGCCAAGATCATAACGATCACCCATTAAATTGATGCCGCCAACAAACCCCATCGACTGGTCGATCACAACGAGTTTGCGGTGCAGCCGACGCCAGGTTTCCGGGGCCAGCCAGCGAACCCCAGGGCGATAACACTCTATCGCTACACCGGTGCCTTCAAGGCGCCGGGTAATCCACGGACGAGCCTCAAGGCTTCCATACCCATCAAGCAAGAGATGCACCATCACGCCACGCCTCTGCGCCTGGACCAGAGCATCGAGAACCCGCTCGGTGTCAGGGTCTTGGTTCACCAGATAAAACTCAAGGTAGATGGTGTGTTGTGCGCCGCCGACAGCCTTGATCAGCGCAGGGAAAAATTGGTCGGCGCCCTGCAAAATCGCAATCGATGATCGCGCCGTCATCAGTTAGCGGGCTCGATTCGGAAGCTCACGAATGGCCGTGGTGTTGCTCCATGAAAAGCAGGCCTCGGCCGCCTCTTGCCAGGGCGCCCATCGATATTGCAGGTGTTCTCTTGGTGAGAGGGTCACCCGAATCGTCTCGGGTACGCAAAGACTAAACACATGCTCGGTGTTCTGAGTCACACCTTCAGGATAACGATGACGCCAGTGCGGATAGATTTCATAGACCTGATGAAACTTCCAATCCAATAAAGGCCCTGCACCGTCTTGACCTGCCACGATGCCGGTCTCTTCAAGGAGTTCGCGCGCGGCCGTGTTGATGAGTGGCTCTTGGAGAGAATCTCGGCTTCCAGTCACCGACTGCCAAAACCCAGGGTGGTCTGCCCGCTCAAGCAAGAGAACCTGCAGATCAGGGGAATGAATGACCACCAGTACGGACTCGGGAATTTTTGTTCCACTCATGGCTGCCTTGGCCGCTTATCGCAACAGGAGCAAAACAGGAAGGCCAAGGGCACAGATAAGAATCGCGATATAGATCTGCGTCGCAACGCGAGTGAATCGCATCGCTGGATCAAGTTCATCCAGTTTCGAATATTTTCTGGCCTGCCATGCGGGAATCAGCGAACTCACCACCCAAAATGCCGAAGGCGGAAGGGCCATGACGATGGTTGCGCCAGCGGTCACCGCTGACGCGGCATAGATCGCGAGCACCGCGAACTTCGTCATGCCGATCACAGGCACTCGACCAAGCCAGCTTCCCGCATAAACAAGGCCAAGACCCATCGCCGCGGCAACGCCTGCGGCACTCGGCGACCCCAGGGTGATGGCCGCCTCGGATGCGAGCACAAGCGTGCTGGTGGCCACCAAAACGGCGGCGGCAAGTTGAAATTCTCCAAGCCATTGGGCTTCCGATGACGTTCGACGAGCGAGCCATCGTCTGACCATGACGACCGTGCCCATACCGACCAACAAAGGGCCCAAAAGATATTCCAGCCGAACTGCGGCGAGATCCACTCCTGCGAGCAGCCCCACAGCTGCGCCAATCGCAACAGCGATCACCGTGAGGGCCAGGCCAGCGAACACGTCTATCCCGAGATTTTCGGCGCTTCGCGCAGACGAATATGAAGCTCGCGAAGCTGCTTCTCATCGACCGCCGAAGGCGCTTGAGTAAGAAGACACTGAGCACGCTGCGTCTTCGGAAACGCAATGACATCGCGAATGCTCTCGGCACCCGACATCAGAGTCACGATTCGATCAAGACCAAAAGCAATGCCGCCGTGAGGAGGGGCACCGTATTGAAGGGCGTCAAGCAAAAAGCCAAATTTTGCGGCGGCCTCTTCAGGCCCGATCTTCAGGGCGCGGAACACCTTGCTCTGGACCTCTTCGCGGTGAATACGAACCGACCCGCCACCAAGCTCCCATCCGTTCAGAACCATGTCATAGGCCTTGGCCACGCACTGGCCAGGGTCGGTGTTCATGAGATTTTCATGGCCATCTTTAGGGGCGGTAAAGGGGTGGTGCACCGCCACCCAGCGGTCGTCTTCCTCGTCATGCTCGAACATGGGGAAGTCGACCACCCAAAGCGCCTGCCAGCCCGCCTGAAAGAGGCCATGCTGCTTGGCGAATTCGCTGTGGCCAATCTTGAGTCGCAGCGCACCCATCGCATCATTGGTGACCTTGGCCTTGTCAGCGCCAAAGAAGATGAGGTCGCCGTCTTGTGCGCCGGATCGGTCGAGAATGGCGGCAATCGATTCGTCATGCAGATTTTTGATGATGGGCGACTGAAGCCCGTCACGGCCTTTGGCGCGCTCGTTGACCTTGATCCAGGCCAGCCCCTTGGCGCCATAGATTTTGACGAACTCGGTGTAGGCGTCAATCTCGCCTCGGCTGATGGCCGCGCCACCCGGAACACGCAGTCCTACCACGCGGCCCTTCGGATGATTCGCGGGCTCGGAGAAAACTTTGAAGTCCACCGTTTTCATGGCGTCGGTCAGCTCCGTGAATTCAAGCTTGACGCGAAGATCAGGCTTGTCCGAGCCAAAGCGATGCATGGCTTCGGCATAGGTCATGACCGGGAACTGATCGGCCAGCGAGATCTGGATGGTCGTTTCAAAGACATGACGAATCATGCGTTCGAAGAGATCGCGAATCTGCTGCTCATTAAGAAAGGAAGTTTCGCAATCGATCTGGGTGAATTCGGGCTGACGATCCGCGCGTAGATCTTCGTCGCGAAAGCATTTGGTGATCTGATAGTAACGATCAAAGCCCGCCACCATCAAAAGCTGCTTGAACAGCTGGGGCGACTGGGGCAGTGCAAAAAACTGGCCTGCATTCACTCGCGATGGAACAAGATAGTCACGGGCGCCCTCGGGGGTGGATTTGGTCAGCATGGGTGTTTCGATGTCGACGAAACCCTGCGCATCCAGATAGCGGCGAACCTCCATGGCCACCCGGTAACGCAGCATCAGATTCTTTTGCATCATCGGCCGGCGAAGGTCCAGAACCCGATGGGTCAAGCGGGTGGTCTCCGAGAGGTTATCGTCATCAAGCTGAAAGGGTGGTGTGACCGAGGGGTTGAGCACCTCAATCTCATGGCAGAGCACCTCGATCTCGCCGCTCTTGAGGTTGGTATTGATGGTGCCC
>JBBAQV010000070.1:4113-5526 GCA_040400125.1 Burkholderiaceae bacterium | reverse complement strand
GGGGTGGTGGAGGGGCGGATGTCGCTGGGCGATCTGGTGCTGGTGAATGCCTTCATGATTCAGCTCTACATTCCGTTGAATTTTCTGGGCGTTCTCTACCGTGAAATCAAGCAAAGCCTGGCCGATATGGAGCGCATGTTTGGATTGATGGCCGAGAACCGGGAAATCGCGGACGCGCCCGATGCCCGGTCTCTGGTGGTGACGCGTGGCGAAGTCGAGTTCGCTGGAGTTTCATTTGCCTACAACCCCGCGCGCCCGATTCTTCGCCACCTTTCGCTGCAGCTGCCGGCAGGCAAGATCACCGCGATCGTGGGCTCTTCGGGAGCGGGCAAGTCCACCCTTTCCAGGCTTCTTTATCGCTTCTACGACATCGACGAAGGGTCGATTCGAATTGATGGCCAAGACATTCGAAGTGTTAGCCAGTCGTCGCTGCGAGCAGTCATTGGCATTGTTCCGCAAGACACGGTCCTGTTTAATGACACCTTGGAATACAACATTCGTTACGGCCGGCCAGAGGCCTCGGACGACGAGGTGCGTGCTGTCGCCGAAGCTGCTCATCTGAAAGCACTGATTCAATCCCTGCCGGACGGATTGCAGACTCGGGTTGGCGAGCGGGGTTTAAAGCTCTCCGGCGGAGAAAAGCAAAGGGTGGCCATTGCAAGAGCGCTTCTGAAGCGGCCGGCACTGCTTATTTTTGACGAGGCCACATCGGCCCTGGATTCCGAATCCGAAAAGGCCATTCAGGCGGAGCTGATGGAGGTCTCCAGGGGGCGCACCACCATGGTGATTGCGCACCGGCTCTCGACCATCGTCGATGCCGATCAAATCATTGTTCTGGAAAACGGCCAAACCATTGAGCGCGGGCGGCATGCGGAACTCTTGGCCAAAGGCGGCCGCTATGCTGAACTATGGGAACTTCAGGCGCGAGAGGCCAAGATGGTGCAGCCGCTCTCCTCGTAAGCTGCGCTCGAATAAGGCATCGGCTGATCAGTGTTTACCCTTATTCGCTGTGATGCATTTGACGCAGGCTCGGTCGATGCCCTATAACAGTCTCAGTTTCTTTCTTAATCTCATGTCTAAAGGTGACTTCATGAATAAGCGCGTGGCCGCATTGGCCGTTGGAATTGCAGTAATCAGCATGTCGGGTGCAGCAATGGCGGATACCCTTGCCAAAGTTAAGTCGTCAGGTGTCTTCACTGTCGGTCACCGCGACGCATCGATTCCTTTCTCGTATTACGACGACAAGCAGCAGCCCATTGGCTATTCGATGGACCTCTGCATGAAGGTTGTTGATGCGGTTAAAAAAGAACTCAATATGCCCAAGCTTGAGGTGAAGTATCAGCTGGTCACCTCGGCCAACCGTATTCCCCTGCTGGCCAATGGCACGGTGGACATCGAGTGCGGCTCCACCAC
>JBBAQV010000070.1:0-4013 GCA_040400125.1 Burkholderiaceae bacterium | reverse complement strand
GCCCTTTCGGTCGAGCCCTACGGCATCATGGTTCGCAAGGACGACCCCAAGTTCAAGAAAGTGGCTGACGCCGCGATCGTTTCGTTGATGAAGTCGGGCGAGATCAACAAGATCTATCAGAAATGGTTCCAAAAACCCATCCCCCCCAAGAACATCAACCTGAACATCCCCATGAGCTCAAGCTTGAAGAAGGTCATTGCCAAGCCCACAGATTCTCCTGATCCCAAGGCTTACGAGTAATCACGCATTGTTGGTTTAAAAGGAAGGGGAGCCTCGTGTTCCCCTTTTCTTTTGTGGCTTTTCTTGGATAAGGCTTTCTGATTCATGAATTACAACTGGAACTGGAACATCTTCTTTCAGATGGAACCCGGCGCATCGGGCACCTATCTGAATTACCTCATCGGCGGTCTTGGCTGGACGCTGATCACCGCCGTGCTGGCCTGGAGCCTTGCGCTCACGCTTGGGGTGGTGGTGGGCGCGCTGCGCACAACCGAAAACAAGCTGATTGAGCGCATCTGCTTTGGCTACACGGAACTCTTTCGCAACATTCCTCTGCTGGTGCAGATGTTCCTTTGGTACTTTGTGCTCCCTGAACTTCTGCCCGCCAACCTCGGGACGGCCATGAAGCAGATGCCGCCACCATGGGGCTCCATGGTGCCTGCCGTCATCTGCCTCGGCCTCTTCATGTCGGTCCGCGTGGCCGAACAGGTTCGTTCGGGCATTCAGTCACTGCCCAAAGGTCAGCGACAGGCCGGTCGAGCCATTGGCCTTTCGGAATTCCAAACCTATCGCCATGTCCTGCTGCCCATGGTGTTTCGCATCATCTTGCCGCCGCTCACTTCCGAGTTCCTCAACACCATCAAGAACACATCCCTGGCCCTGACCATTGGCCTGATGGAACTCACGGCAAGAGCTCGGGCCATGCAAGAGTTTAGCTTTCAGGTCTTTGAGGCCTTTGCGGCGGCGACAGTCATCTATCTGATCGTGAATCTTCTGGTGGTGCTCGCGATGCGTCAGCTTGAGCGCAAGATTCGGGTGCCCGGCTACATTGGCTCGGCTAGCCAGACACCGATGGCGGGGCACTGATCATGAACTTTGATTTCGACGTCATTCAACGTTCATGGGTCTATCTCTTTCGGGACGGCATGACCTTCACGGTCACCCTCACGCTTTTGGCCATGCTCGGTGGCATTGCGCTGGGGACGCTGCTTGCGCTGATGCGGCTTTCTTCGAATAAGCTGCTCTCAGGCTTTGCGGGCGCCTATGTCAACCTGATGCGATCGCTGCCCCTGGTGCTTGTGATCTTCTGGTTCTTCTTTCTGGTGCCTTACATCGGCGGATGGATCACGGGTTCGGGCCAGCCCATCAAGGTGGGTGCCTTTGCCAGTGCGCTCATCACCTTCACCATGTTCGAGGCAGCCTTCTTTTGTGAAATCATGCGCGCAGGCATTCAGTCCATCCCCAAGGGGCAGGTGTCGGCAGGCTACGCCATTGGCCTGAATTACCGACAGACCATGTCATTCATCGTCTTGCCGCAGGCTTTTCGAAACATGCTGCCGGTGTTGCTCACCCAGACCATCATTCTTTTTCAGGACACGTCGCTGGTCTACGTGATTTCCAGCACGGACTTTTTGGGCGCCGCCACCAAAGTCGCCAATCGCGATTTTCGTCTGGTCGAGATGTACACCTTCGCGGCCCTGGTTTACTTCGTGATCTGTTTCACCGCCTCGTGGTATGTCCGAAGGCTTCAGGCACGCATTGCAATCATTCGATAACCCGGCAACCGCCAATCATTTTTTGGTTTTAGCTCACAGGATCAACACGCATCATGATTGAATTTAAAAACGTCAGTAAGTGGTACGGCCAGTTTCAGGTCTTGACCGACTGCAGCACCAAGGTTTCCAAGGGCGAGGTGGTCGTGGTCTGCGGCCCATCGGGTTCAGGAAAGTCGACACTCATTAAATGCGCCAATGGTCTTGAGCCTTTTCAAAAAGGCGAGCTCCTGGTGGATGGCATCTCCGTGGGCGACCCCAAGACCAACCTTCCGAAGCTGCGCTCGCGCATTGGCATGGTCTTTCAGCACTTCGAACTTTTTCCTCATCTGTCGGTGACCGAGAACCTGACCCTGGGGCAGATCAAGGTTTTGGGCCGAAGCGAGGAAGAGGGCCGTGCGAAGGCCATGGCCCTTTTGGATCGCGTGGGCCTGCATGACCATGCAGAAAAATATCCCGGACAACTTTCGGGCGGCCAGCAGCAACGGGTTGCCATTGCGCGAGCATTGGCCATGGACCCCATCGCCATGCTGTTTGATGAACCCACCTCGGCGCTTGACCCCGAGATGGTGACGGAAGTGCTTGATGTGATGGTGGCCCTGGCCAAAGAGGGCATGACGATGATGGTGGTCACCCATGAAATGGGTTTCGCCCGCAAGGTCTCGGACCGCGTGGTCTTCATGGATGCTGGCAAAATAGTGGAAGACTGTTCGAAAGATGAATTCTTTGGTGCCCCACGAAGCCCGCGTGCCCAGGAATTTCTCTCGAAGATTCTTAGCCATTAACTAACCCTTACTGCAGAAAGTTAATCATGTCGAAGATGCGAATCGCTGCGATTGCTGGCGATGGAATTGGTGTTGAGGTCATGCCCGAGGGGCTTCGTGTGTTGGATGAAGCGGCTCGAAAATTTGGAATCGATCTTGTGGTGGATCATTTCGATTTCGCCTCGTGCGACTACTACCAAAAGCATGGCGAGATGATGCCCGCCAACTGGAAGGAACTCATTGGCGGCCATGACGCCATCTTCTTTGGTGCCGTGGGCTGGCCTGCGACCGTGCCTGACCATGTCTCGCTCTGGGGTTCGCTGCTGAAGTTTCGTCGAGATTTCGATCAGTACGTGAATCTGCGTCCGGTTCGTCTCATGCCCGGTGTGAAGTGCCCTTTGGCGGGACGTCAGCCGGGAGACATTGATTTCTATGTGGTGCGCGAAAACACCGAAGGCGAATACTCGTCCGTAGGCGGCATCATGTACCCGGGCACCGACCGCGAGATCGCCATTCAAGAAACCGTGATGAGCCGGGTGGGCACCGACCGCATTCTGAAGTTCGCCTTTGAACTGGCCCAGAAGCGCCCGAAAAAACACCTGACCTCGGCCACAAAATCCAATGGCATTGCCATCACCATGCCCTGGTGGGACGGACGTGTCAGCGAGATGGCAAAGGCCTTCCCTGATGTTCGAGTCGACAAGTACCACATCGACATCCTCACCGCCAACTTTGTGCTGCACCCCGATTGGTTCGATGTGGTGGTGGCCAGCAATCTCTTTGGCGACATTCTTTCCGACCTTGGCCCTGCCTGCACGGGAACGATCGGCATTGCGCCTTCGGCCAACCTCAACCCCGACCGCACCGCGCCTTCGCTCTTTGAGCCCGTGCATGGTTCGGCGCCGGATATCGCGGGCAAAGGCATTGCCAATCCGATTGCGCAGATCTGGTCCGCAGCGATGATGCTCGACTTCCTCGGTTACCCCAAAGCCCATGACCTGATTCTCAATGCGATTGAACAGGTGTTGGCGTCCGGGCCAAACACCCGAGATCTTGGCGGCAACGCGACCACCGTTGATGTGGGCCGAGCCATTGCCAATGTGGTGGCAACCGCCAAGGTCTAACTTGAGTCGTTCTCTGCAGTCGTTACTTCAAGAGAGTTTCTCGGCTGCGGTGGCCGCTGCAGATCCCCTAAGCATCGTGGCCCGTGACCTGCCGAAGGCTCCGTCATCCGGAAGAACACTGGTGGTGGGCGCGGGTAAAGCTGCGGCCAGCATGGCTGCAGCGGTGGAATCGGCATGGCCTCTGGATGCGCCTCTTTCGGGTTTGGTGATCACCCGCTATGCTCACGGCCTTCCCCTGAAGCGAATCGAATGCATTGAAGCTGGCCATCCTGTTCCTGATCAGGCGGGCGAGGCTGCAGCCGAACGAATTTTTCATGAGGTGCAGAAACTCTCCGCCGAAGATCAGCTGATTG
>JBBAQV010000069.1:0-5602 GCA_040400125.1 Burkholderiaceae bacterium | reverse complement strand
TGATGCATCTCAAGGGTACGAATCTGCACCTCAAAAGGCCGGCCTTCGGAATCCAGAAGCACCGTGTGCAAGGACTGATAGCCGTTGGATTTCGGTCGCGTGATGTAGTCGTCGAATTCCGAATCCATCGGCGTCCAATGATCATGCAATAGCCCCAACACCGCGTAACACTGGGCCTCGGTGGTCACCAGCACGCGAAATGCTCGAATATCCATTAGCTGATCAAAGCCAAGACTCTTGGCTTTCATCTTTTTATGGATGCTAAACAGATGCTTCGGTCTGCCCGCAACGTCAGCCTCAATCTCAGCTGCGGCAACCAGATGACGAATGCGGGCCATGGTGGTACTGATGAAAGCCTCGCGCGCCTGCCGCGTCTCATCGAGCTGGCGTGCAATGGCTTGATAGGCATC
The DNA here is from genome assembly GCA_040400125.1 of Burkholderiaceae bacterium. Taxonomy (GTDB): domain Bacteria; phylum Pseudomonadota; class Gammaproteobacteria; order Burkholderiales; family Burkholderiaceae_A; genus Lacustribacter. The sequence continues at coordinate 5,192 of JBBAQV010000069.1, read as the reverse complement.
AGCTTCAGTCATCCGAAAGGCAAGGTCTTCCATCGCCCACTTCAGCTGCCAGATTCCCAAACGATTGGCCAGAGGCGCCTGCACACGCAGCGTTTCACGCCCAAGCGCTGCGCCAGCGCGTTGGGCATCCACACCGCCATCAGCCAACACAGCAGCAGCCGACTCCAGGCGGGCCAGGTGCAGACCCAGCTTGGCAATGACCACGCGAACATCATCGGCCAGGGCCAGCAGCATGCGCCGAAGGGTTTCAATCTGCGCAGGAGCGTCTTCGTCAACATCCATCACCACCTGATCACCCAGCTTCGACAGGCGATGAAGCGCGTTGAGCATCTGAGTGACATCCGCACCAAACTGTTTTGAATAGGTTTCGCTCTGTCGCGGGCCACCTTCGAAAGTGGCTGACAGCAGCGTGGCGATCAAGGTGGGCTCATCAAGCCCAAGACCTTGAAGAATGGACACCGCTCGATTCGCAATGCCCAGTTCTTCACTCTGAGCAACGCCGCGTTCAAGGAGCCAATTCTTGGCGCCGTCCAGCGTTGGGGCCGAATCTAAACCCGCAGCAGGCCCCGCCGAAGGCAGGCCCGAGGCATCCGGCGGTTTGCCGGAACCTAAGAGAGGATCTGGTTCTCCACCAGTCCGCACAGCAGATGGCCTAAAACAAGATGTCCCTCTTGAATCTGAGGGGTGTGCCCGGAAGGCACGGCCAGAACGATGTCCGCCAGTGTCTTCATGTCTCGTGGGTCTTCGCCGGTCAGGGCAATGCTGACCATGCCAAGAGCACGCGCAGCCTTCATGGCTTCAAGGATATTCTTGCTTCGTCCTGAGGTGGACATGGCAATCAGCACATCGCCCTTTCGACCCAAGGCCTGAACCTGACGAGAGAAGATCTGCTCAAAGCCATAGTCATTCCCAATGGCGGTGATGGCCGATGTATCCGTGTTCAGCGCCACCGCGGGAAGTGGACGACGCTCTTTTAAAAACCGTCCCACCATCTCGGCTGAAAAGTGCTGCGCCTCCGCAGCACTTCCCCCATTGCCCGCAAACAAAAGCTTGCCACCCGACCGCAGCGAATCAGCACAGCACTGAACCGCACGAATCAGCTCGGCCTGTAACGGGCCGCTGGCCAAACAATGATCCAGCATCTGACGTGACGCCTTCAGAGACGCTTGGATTTCAGCCTGCATCACGTTTTCGGGGTTGGGGGTGGTCATGATTTAAACCTCTTCGCGAACGGCCTTCTTGCGCTCGTGCTCTTTGAGGTAGCGCTTGCGCAGGCGAATGCTCTTGGGAGTGATTTCAACCAGCTCGTCATCGGCAATGAACTCGACAGCCTTTTCAAGGGTGAGTTCGATGGGTGGCGTCAGGTCAATGTGTTCATCTTTACCGGAGGCACGAACGTTGGTGAGTTTCTTTTCCTTCACCGGGTTCACCACCAGGTCGTTGTCTCGGCTGTGAATGCCAATGATCATGCCTTCATAAAGGGCATCACCCGGCTTCACAAACATCCGGCCACGTTCCTGCAGCTTCCACAAGGCATAGGCCACGGCGTTGCCGTCGTCTTGCGAGATGAGCACGCCATTGCGTCGGTCGGAGAGCTCGCCTTTGTAAGGGCCGTAGTCGTCAAAGATATGGCTCATCAGGCCCGTACCGCGGGTCATGGTCAGAAACTCGCCCTGAAAACCAATCAGTCCCCGAGCAGGAATGCGGTATTCCAAACGGACCCTGCCCTTGGCGTCGGGCGACATGTCCAGAAGTTCGCCTTTGCGCAGGCCCAGGTTTTCCATCACCGGCCCCTGGTGGTCTTGCTCAACGTCGACCGTGAGCATCTCAAAGGGCTCAAGGCGTTCACCGTCCGGCGACTGCTTGAACACCACCCGCGGGCGTGAGACGGCAAGCTCATAGCCTTCGCGACGCATGTTCTCAAGCAGAATGGTCAGGTGAAGTTCCCCGCGGCCAGACACCACAAAGGTGTCGGAGTCGCTGCTGAAATCAACACGAAGGGCCACATTGGCCTTGAGCTCGCGCTCAAGGCGTTCACGAATCTGTCGGCTGGTCACAAACTTACCTTCACGGCCGGCCAGCGGCGAGGCATTCACCATGAAGTTCATGGTCAGCGTGGGCTCGTCCACCGTCAGCATGGGCAGCGGCTCGACATGATCGATCTGACAAACCGTGGTGCCGATATTCAGTTCATCAATGCCATTGATCAGCACAATGTCGCCGGCCTCCGCCTGGGGAACGACCTCGCGCTCAAGGCCACGAAACTTGAGGATCTGGTTCACACGAACCTTCTTCGGGGTGCCGTCGGGGCCGTCTTGAATCACCACATCCTGCAGTGACTTCAGGGTGCCGCGTGCAATACGCCCAATACCAATCTTGCCCACATAGCTTGAGTAATCGAGCGAGCAGATCTGAAGCTGCAAAGGGCCCGAGGAATCGTCGGCACGCTGCGGAACATACTTCAGCACGGCATCAAAGAGCGGCCGCATGTTCTCGCTTTTCTCGTTGTAATCCAGGCTGGCAAAACCGTTCAGCGCCGAGGCATAGACCACAGGAAAGTCCAGCTGCTCTTCGGTGGCGCCAAGCTTGTCAAAGAGATCAAAGGTGGCGCTAACCACCCAGTCGGGTCGAGCGCCGGGACGGTCAATCTTGTTGACCACCACAATGGGCTTAAGCCCCAGGGCCAGGGCCTTGCGGGTGACGAAACGCGTCTGCGGCATGGGGCCTTCCACCGCGTCCACCAGAAGCAACACACCGTCCACCATGGAGAGCACACGCTCGACCTCGCCGCCAAAGTCGGCGTGTCCCGGGGTGTCCACGATATTGATGTGGGTGCCTTCGTAATCGACGGCACAGTTCTTGGCCAAAATGGTGATGCCACGCTCTTTTTCAAGATCGTTGGAATCCATCACACGTTCCGACACCTGCTGATGGCGGGCAAAGGTTCCCGCCTGTTGAAGAAGTTTGTCGACCAGGGTGGTCTTACCGTGGTCAACGTGGGCAATGATGGCAATGTTGCGCAGTGCGCGCATAAACAACTCCTAGGAAGATAAGACACGAACCCGTTCAGGGTTCATCAGGTGATGCGGCTCCACTCGGCCGGTGCCCATGAACTGGCCCGACACAGTCTTGACGCGATAGACACTCGGCACAAGGTGTGAGGGCACCCTGATCGACTGTCCATGTTGGAATCGGCGGGCATCGGCGTCATCGAGCATGACCTCAGGCCAGTCTCGAATCAGCCAATCCACCGGCTTGAGCCACTGATCACGTTGGTGATCGTCAGCTTGCTCGAGGTCTTCGAGACGAACCATCTCGGAGGCCACAAGCTCACCCACACCGATGCGGCGCAGGCCTTGCAGATGAGCAGGAAGACCAAGGGCAGCGCCCAGGTCCTCTGCCAATGTACGAATATAGGTTCCTTTGCTGCACTTCACCCGCAAGGTGATGCACGGCGAAACCCACGAGAGAAGTTCAAGCTCATGCAGGGTGATGGTTCGGGGCAGCCGTTCCACCTCTTGGCCATCACGAGCATAGTCATAGAGCGGACGACCGTCTTTTTTAAGTGCCGAATACATGGGGGGGATCTGGGTCTGCTCCCCCAGAAAACCCTGCAGCACTTCCTGAATGCGATCTGCGGAAAGATCAGAGGGAACCGGGGCTTCGCGAATGATTTCGCCTTCCCGATCCGCCGTGTTGGTTTGCACACCCAGACCAATATCGGCAAGGTAGGTTTTGTCCGCATCAAGACCCTCGGCCGCATATTTCGTGGCCTCACCAAACATCACCGGCAAAAGCCCACTGGCCAACGGGTCGAGCGTGCCGCCATGGCCAGCTTTCTTGGCATGAAACAGATGCTTCACATGCCCAAGCACCCGGCTCGATGAGGGACCCACCGGTTTATCTAAAAGCAAGACGCCATCCAGGGCTCGACGTGGGCTAGTCATCGCGTGCCTGCGTTGAGAGTGCGCGGTCGATGAGCTCGCTCATGGCAATGGCTCGGGCCACGGTGTCGTCACGAACAAAGTGCAGATCCGGCGTCTGATGAATCTTCAACATCCGGCCAAGCTTGGAGCGCAAAAACCCACGGCAGGCCGCAAGACCGTCCGCGGTTTTCTGAATCTGCTCGGGCGTGTCCGGCAAGACGCTATAGAAAATCTTGGCGTGGGCGTAGTCGGGCGTCACCTCCACGTCGGTGATGGTGATCATGCCAATTCGAGGGTCTTTCACCTCAAGACGGATCAGTTCCGAGAGGTCTCTCTGGATCTGATCCGCGACACGCTGACCGCGGTCGCCTGTTTTAGGAGAGTGTCCGCGCAATTTCTTGAATCTCAAAGACCTCGAGCTGGTCACCTTCCTGAATATCGTCGTAGTTCTTCAGGGTGAGACCGCACTCAAAGCCTTCTTTCACTTCCTTGGCGTCGTCTTTGAATCGCTTGAGCGAGTCAAGCTCGCCCGTCCAAAGCACCACGTTGTCTCGAAGCAGGCGAATCTGGGCGGCACGCTTAATGACACCTTCCAGCACCATACAGCCTGCAATATTGCCCAGACGTGACACCTTGAAGACCTGTCGAATTTCAACAAGGCCAATGACATTTTCGCGACGCTCGGGCGCAAGCATGCCCTGCATGGCGTTTTTCACTTCGTCAACAGCGTCATAGATGATGGTGTAGTAACGCAGATCAACGCCGTTGCCCTCCGCAAGCCGCTTGGCCTGCTGGTCAGCACGAACGTTAAAGCCAATCACCACCGCCTTGGAGGCAATGGCCAGGTTGATGTCGGATTCCGTGATGGCACCCACGGCCGCATGCACGATGTTGACCTTGACCTCGTCGTTGGAAAGCTTTTGCATGGCTGCCGCCAAGGCTTCCTGCGAGCCCTGAACATCCGACTTGATGATGAGCGAAAGCGTTTGGGCACCCTCGCCCATATTTTCAAAAATGTTTTCAAGCTTGGCGGCCTGTTGTTTGGCCAGACGAACATCACGGAACTTGCCTTGACGAAAGAGCGCAATTTCGCGCGCCTTGCGTTCATCACCAAGCACCATCATTTCGTCGCCCGCTTGCGGCACTTCGGTCATGCCAAGAATTTCCACAGGAATGGACGGCCCCGCGGTGTCGACTGAGCGGCCGTTTTCGTCCAACATGGCGCGAACGCGCCCGAAGGCTGAGCCCGCCAAAAGAATGTCGCCT
>JBBAQV010000068.1:0-5923 GCA_040400125.1 Burkholderiaceae bacterium | reverse complement strand
TCAGCCTTTGCATCCGCACCATTGCCAGGCTGCATCAGGGGCGCTTGGTTCATGATGATCTTCATCCCGGCAACCTTTTAATTCAAAGTGGGCAGGCGCCCATGCAAGAGTCGATGGCTTATCTTTTGGATGGTGATGCCGTACGAAGTATTGGGGCAGACATTGCAAAAGCAACGCTTGAAAATCTGGCTCTGTTCTTGGGTCAGTTCACGCCAGAGGTGGATGGTTTCGTGCCAGGCCTGGTTGATGTCTATGAATCCGCAACGGGTTTTTCCGTGAACCGCACTGAACTTGATCAGGCCATTCATCGCATTCGGGAAAAGCGATGCGCAGACTATCTTTCGAAAACCCTGCGTGACTGCACCCTGTTTCAGGTTCAGACAAGCTTTACCCGCTTTCAGGTTAGCGGCCGTAATCACCACGGCCAGCTGCACCAGTTTTTTCAAAAGCCCGATTCACTCATGAACGGCCGTCTTTTAAAAGACGGCAACACCTGCACCGTGACTGAGGTCAATATCGAAACAGCAGTTGGCGATTCAGTTCAGCGACAGAACAAGCAACAAAACCAACAGCACAAAGAACAAAACAACCAGCAGCAAAACCCAGCGGGCCCGGATGCTTCGCTCAGAACCTTGGTCATCAAGCGCTACAACATCAAGGGCTTGGGCCATTGGCTTACCCGCTTCTGGCGCCCCAGCCGTGCTTGGCATTCCTGGGTGGCCGGGCATCGACTCAAATTTCTTGCCATTCCCACCGCTGAACCTGTGGCCATGATGGAATCCCGCTTTGGCCCGCTGCGGGGACGAGCCTGGCTTGCCATGGCTAAGGTTGATGGGGTCTCGCTGGATCAGCTTTACCCAAGGGACTTCCCCGGCGGTTTTGAAGACCGTCATGCGGTAAGTCTGGCCAAGCTTCTGGGTCAGCTGAACGAGCACCGGATTTCCCACGGCGACATGAAGGCTAGCAACCTGATCTGGTCTGAGGAACGGCAAAGCTTCGTGCTGATTGATCTGGATGCTCTCAAACATTACCCCTTGAAACATCACCCCTTAAAAGATCACTCCAGGCCAGACAGCTTCACAAACGCCCACGCCAACGATTTGCGGCGTCTGCGCGCCAACTGGCCGGCAGGCAGTAAACTTGACGAATGGTTTGACCGCTTTAGCATCCAACCGCCATCAGCTTTTCATTAAGGCCTTCCCCATGCGCACCCTCTTTTCTTGGCTCGCCTCTCGCCGAATTCAATACATCGCCGGTGGGCTTTTGCTTTTTTTCATCTTCTTCGCTGTTCTTCGAGCCATCTTCTATTACGGCTTTAGCGGTGTCCCGGGCAAGACCACCGTGCCCGCGGTGGACATCTGGAACACCATTAGCATTGGCCTTCGGTTTGACCTGCGCGTGGCCATTTTGCTGATGATCATTCCCGGGCTTTTGCTACTGCTTCCCTGGCTGAACGCTCTGCGCATGAAGTGGCTGCGTTGGGTGATGCGGGCTTATCTGGTTATTGCGCTTCTGGCCATGCTGCTGGTGGCTGCCTTTGATTTCGGCCACTACCAGTACCTTGGCACCCGGCTGAATGCCACCGTCTTTCGATTCCTGGGTAACACCGACATCTCGCTGGATATGGTCTGGCAGAGCTACCCGGTGATTCAAATCACGCTCGGCATTCTGCTGGGCACCGCTGTCTTCACTTGGCTGTTTGTCAAACTTGAAGCCTTTACCCTTCAAAGGAAAGCCACCCGAATTGGCTTTGGGGCAAGGGCCGTGTCGGTGGTGGTTCTTTTGCCGCTCTTGTTTTTCGGAATTCTTGGTCGCGTGACCAACATCAACATTGAAAACCCAGTGCCGCTTCGCTGGAGCGACGCCTATTACACCGGCAATCAACAGATTGGCTCATTGGGCATTCATCCCGTCATCTTTCTTTACGAAACTTCACGCGCCAGACACGACAGCTACGACATTGAACAGGTTCGCAAACACTACGATGTTGTCGCAAGCTATCTTGGGGTCACCAACAAGAACCCCGAGACCTTGAACTTTGACCGCGTGGTGCCGCTGCAGCCCCACCGCATTAAGGCCGCACAAAAGCCCAACATTATTTTCATCATGCTGGAAAGCCTTGGGGCAAGCCGGGTGGGCATTTATGGCAACCCCCTAAAGCCCACGCCGGTGCTGGATCAGATTGGCGCCAACAGCCTTTTTATTGAACACCTTTATGTGCCTGTAACCGGCACCGCCGAAACCGTCTGGGCCGTGAACACGGGCATTCCGGATGCCTCTCGGGGGAAGAGCGCCACCCGCAATCCGCTGATCAGCCGACAGCAGGTGGTGTTGAATGCGCTGACGGACTACACCAAGATCTACGCCATTGGTGGCAGCGCCGGCTGGGCGAATATGAATGCACTGATTCAGCACAGCATCCCCGACATCACCATGTACGAGGAAGGCTATTGGAAGTCACGCAATGTGGATGTCTGGGGCATTTCGGATCTGAACCTGTTTAAGGAAACGGATCAGATTCTTCGCAAGCTTCCAAAAAACAAACCCTTTTACGCCTTCATCCAGACCGCGGGCAACCACGAGCCCTTCACCATTCCCAAAGACAGTGACGACTTTGTTTATCAGGCCCAGCCTGCCGAAACATTAAGGCTTGCCGGTTTTCGAAGCGAACAACAGTACAACGCCGTCAGGCTTCTTGATTACAGCGTGGGCCGTTTCATGAAGCTTGCCAAAGAAGGCGGCTATTACGACAACACCATCTTTGTTTTCTTTGGTGATCACAATAATCGGGTGTCAACGCTTCCCTTCTTGCCCCCCGCCTTTGAGCAGCTTGAACTTGAAAGCCTTCATGTGCCGGCATTTATCTATGCGCCAAAGCTCATCAAGCCCAAGGTGATTTCTGAGGTTGCCAGCCTGGTGGATCTGGTGCCGACGGTGGCCAGTCTGGTGGGTGTGGAATATCTGAACACCACCATGGGGATGGATATCTTGCAAAAGCCCCCCCAGGGCGGCCGGGTGGCCCCAACCACGTTCCGCGAGGGAACCTTTCCTTTAATTGGGGCGGTGTCGAAGAATTTCCTTGCCCAGATGAATGCGGACGGAACCCAGAACACCCTGCACGACCTTCGTTCGGCCAAGCCGCTTGAAAACGTTGCGGCCCAGCACTCGCAAGAGTTTAAGCGCCTTAGCGAACTCGCCCGAGGGATGCAGGAGACCGCCCGCTATATGCTTTTTTATAACCGAGTCGAAGCAAGGCAAAACAGGAATACACCACCACCAGCGGGTCGATAAGGTAATCCCAGTAGTTGGTGGATGTTTTCAGGCCGAAGGTGAACGCCAGGGTTGCGGCAATCAGCATGACGGTGGTCATCCAGTAAGCTTGTTTTGCCGCCCACAAGGCAAGCAGGCCCACGACGATCAACAGCCCCACAGGGGTGTAGCCATAGCGGTATGGGTCCCACATGGAAAGCCCCATGGTGGCCGGGTAGAGCACCAGCCCCATCACCAGCACCGTCCATAAAAGGAAGCGCTTTTCTTCGGGGGAATCCACCCGTTTTTTACTCACCCAGGCCACCAGACCCAGAAGCGTCCAGATGATGGTGATGATGGCGGGCTCGTCAATCAAACCCCGCACGCGCAAGACAATATCCGAGATGAAATCCATTAGGGCCTCGCTGCGTGTTGTTGAATCCAGGCCTGATCAAAGGTGACATGCTTAATCAGCATGTCATTCCAGGCGTAAAGCAGATGAAATAGCCCATCACTTGAACGAATCAGGGTTGGGTATTCATATTGCAGTTCACAGGCGTTACCGCCCTTGCACACACGGTTGGTCACCACCTGAATGGATTCTTCATCAATGGCTTTGCTCACCTTGCCCACCAGGTTTTTCATGTAGTTCGGGTCTTGGCGAAGGTCATAGGGCTTGCCGTCTTCATTGGGGGATGCATCTGCCGCGTGAATCAGCTTCCAGGTTTTCATGTCAGCGTCGGTCAGGTACATCCGCAGCCGATAGCGGCCGTCTTCTGTGTCATTGGCGGCCACCAAAAGAGGCCATTGCGTCAGACCCGTAGCAATTGAACCCAGCGAAGAATTTGGGTTGCTGATGGGCATGGGCACGGGTTTAGACCAGCTGGCCCCGCGGTCTTGCGTCATCTGGCCCATGGCCTTGGGCGGGCCGTTGCCGGAATAACGCAGCACCGCCAAGGCCCGAGAAGTATCAATGGGGGAAACACTCGGCTGCAAAGATTCATCGCCGTCATTCATGCGAATTTTGTCCAGCACCACACCTTCGTTAGAGATGAGCAGGTATTCCGGGAACTTGCCAAGAAACTCGTGGTAGACGGGCAGACCAATCACGCCGTTGTCATGCAGCACGGCCGGGTTACGCACCAGGGTGCTGACATTTAAAAACGGGGTGGTGATCAGCCGCTTAGGCTGGGACCATGTGGTGGCGGAATCAGAAGAGGCCACCCAGTTAATGGCACTGCCGCCCCAGCCGCCATAAGACACTGAAACATAAAACAAAAAAACTTTGCCCGTGGGGCTGCTGACCAACACGGGGTTGCCAAGCTTTCGAATGTGACGGCCCACGCCCTCTGCGGTGGTTTGGCGCGTCATGAGCGAAGTGGGCGCCGTCCAGCGGTTTTCGGAAGCCAGAAAACGGGAATGCATGATTTGAACATCGGCTGCGCCCTCGCGGCTGCCTTCGAACCAGGCGGCCAGAAGATCCCCACCGGGAAGCTGGGTTACCGTGGGCGAGTGCACAAAGTTCTGGGCCTTACCCAAAACGAAGCGTTCTTGGTAGATGCCTTTGCCCGCTGGCAAGTCTGCCGCAGGCAAGACAAAGGCAGGAATGTCACTTTGCTTTTGCCAAGACTGCTGCAAGGCATAGCCAAAGACTGCCAGCACCACCAGCGCAGCCAGCCATGGGGCGATGCGGGGCTTGGGCTTCGTGAATGAGAATTGAGACATAGGGCTCCGATAACTTATTCAAACTGCATGGCATGTAACTTTGCGTAGGCACCATCGGCCTTCAGAAGTTCCGCATGCGTGCCACGCTCAATAATTTGGCCGTCTTCCATCACCAGAATCAGATCAGCCCGCTCGATGGTGGAAAGACGGTGGGCAATCACCAGAGTGGTTCTGCCTTGGGTAGCGGCCTCAAGGGCCCGCTGAATATGCCGCTCTGATTCTGTATCCAGCGCTGAAGTGGCTTCATCAAGAATTAGGATGGGAGCGTTTTTCAGAATGGCTCGTGCTATGGCAATTCGTTGGCGTTGGCCACCTGACAGAAAAACACCGTTTTCACCCACCAAGGTGTCAAAGCCATTGGGCAGCTGAGCAATGAATTCCGTGGCGCAGGCGGCTTCGGCGGCGGCCTCAATTTGTTCCCTAGGTGTTCCTTGAAGATCGCCATAGGCGATGTTGTTGGCGATGGTGTCGTTAAAAAGGATCACCTGCTGTGTAACCAAGGCAATCTGGCTTCGCAGATTTTTTAGTTGATAGTCTTCAACAGGGACACCATCAAGAGTAATGGCCCCTTGCCAGCCCGTGTAGAAACGCGGAATTAGGCTGGTGATGGTTGATTTGCCACTGCCCGAGCGCCCCACCAACGCCACCATCTGGCCCGGTCGCACAGTGAATGAGACCCCGTTTAACACCCGGCGTTCCGAATTGGGGTAGGTGAAACTGACCTGGGAAAAATCCAGCTGCCCTTTGACACGGGGCACCGTGTGGGTGCCGGTGTCCACTTCAGAGGCTTCATCCAACAGAGAAAAGATGCTCGCGGCAGCCGCAAGGCCCCCTTGAATCTTTGCGGTGATTTCCGAAAGCTGACGAATGGGTTTTGGCAACAGGCCCGCTGCGGTTATGTAAGCAACAAGATCACCCGCGGTGGCGTCACTTCGAAACAAAATGACCA
>JBBAQV010000067.1:0-5940 GCA_040400125.1 Burkholderiaceae bacterium | reverse complement strand
CCCAGGTGTTCACGCCCAGGGGCTTTTTGTTTATGCTGTACCCATGAAAGTTCTTCTCAAGTTCAGCGCAATTGCTCTATGCGCCCTGGCTCCGCTTGCCACTCATGCGGCCGGAAAGCCCCCTGGCATCGCCCTGATGGCGGGCGCAAGCCCGAAAGAAAACATGGGGTCGTTAAGTCTGACCTTTGATTGGCCGCAAAAATGGTTCACCGAAGGCGACTGGCAGCTTGGTGGTTACTGGGAAGCCGATGTCTCTTATTGGCGGGGCAGTGGGGAAGGCGCCAGCAACATCTATGGCATTGGCCTTACGCCGGTGTTTCGGCTGGAACAGAAACGCCACGAAGGTGTTTCTTACTTTATTGAGGGCGCAATTGGCGCCCACCTTTTTTCAACCGTCAAGCTTTATCAGGGCCGAAAGATGGGCACCGCTTTTGAATTCGGGGACCATATTGGCGTTGGTGTTCGGTTCGGTGATCGCGGCGAGCATGATGTCAGCTTTCGTTACCAGCACTATTCCAATGGCGGCATCAGCAAAAACAACCAGGGTGTGAACTTTCAGCAGATTCGCTTCAAGGTTGGCTTCGAGTGATCCACAACACTTACGCCAGCACCCAGAAAATCAGCATCAGGAAGTAAAGCAACACCATCACAAGAATTGAAGCGGCCGCCACGTCTTTAATGTCTCGAATGCGGTGATCAAGCTCTGGCTGAACCAGGTTACACAGGCCCTCGATGGCCGTGTTCAGTGCTTCTAAAGCAATGATGGCCACTGAAATAATCAAGGCCGCCACCGCCCAGCCATTGGGCGCAAGCCCAAGACAGGCCAGTGCCACCACCACCAAGAGCAGCTCACGCCAAAAGGCTTTTTCACGCGCAAGCACCGCCAGGCCGTGGGTGGATGTTTTCGCTGCATCAAGCAGGTGCCGGTTCTTCATGGCTTAGTCTTCAATCAGCTCGTAGCTGTGGGTGATCTCGGCGGTGAGGCCCAGCATCTTGGTGGCTGAACAGTATTTGCTGTGGGAAAGATTAATCGCGCGCTCCACCAGGTTCGCCTTCAGGTTCTTGCCTCGGATGCGAAAGAGCATGTGAATTTTGGTGAAGACCTTGGGGTCGGTCTCGGCGCGCTCAGAGGTGGTTTGAACCTCGCAGCCACGAATATCCAGCCCGCTTTTCACAAGAATCAGCACCACGTCATAGGCCGTGCAGGCCGCAGAACCTGAAAGCACCGTTTCCATGGGCCTTGGCCCCAGGTTTCGGCCGCCGCCTTCCGGGGCGCCATCCATAACAAAGCTGTGTCCAGAGCCGGTCTCGGCGATGAAGCTCATGGTTTCGGGCCCGGCCCAGCGAATCGTGCATTCCATAATGTAAAAAGACCTTATCTTTTAATAACCAACCGTTCATAAATGGTTGCGTTGCAACAAAACACGCAGTAATCTGAAGTCTGTCTCCTCCACCCTCCTCCTTTGGTGGATTCCGCCTCAAGCCTTCACGGGCTTGAGGCTTTTTTTTGGCTATTGCCTAAATGGCCTAAACCCAGTATTCTAGAGGGCTTTCCCGATTTTCTAACTGAGATTGACATGAAGACGTTTTCAGCAAAAGCAGAAACAGCCCAGCACGACTGGTATGTGGTTGACGGCACCAACGCCATTTTGGGCCGCATGGCCTCTGAAATTGCACACCGTTTGCGCGGCAAGCACAAGCCGGAATTCACCCCCCACGTCGACACGGGCGACTTCATTGTGGTGGTGAACGCCGACAAAATCCGTGTCACGGGCAACAAGGCTGATGACAAAAAATACTTCCGTCACTCGGGCTACCCTGGCGGCATTTCAGAAACCACGTTTTCCAAAATGCAGGCGAAGTTCCCTGGCCGTGCTCTTGAAATTGCAGTCAAAGGCATGCTGCCCAAAGGGCCCCTTGGCTACGCCATGATCAAAAAGCTCAAGATCTACGCGGGCGACAGCCACCCCCACAGTGCTCAGCAGCCCAAGCAGCTCAGCATCTAAGCACTCACCATCTAATTTTTAGCAGAAAGAACTCCAATGGTCGGCGAATACAACTACGGAACCGGACGACGCAAAAGCTCTGTCGCTCGCGTGTTCATCAAAAGCGGCAAGGGCAACATCTTGGTTAACGGCAAGCCCCTTGACCAATATTTCTCGCGCGAAACTGGCCGCATGATCGTCATGCAGCCTTTGGTTCTTACCAACCACAACAGCACCTTCGATGTCATGGTGAATGTCCATGGTGGTGGCGAATCGGGCCAGGCTGGCGCTGTGCGTCACGGCCTTACCCGCGCCCTGATTGATTACGACGAAACCCTGAAGTCCATGCTTTCTAAAGCAGGCCTGGTCACGCGTGACGCGCGTGAGGTCGAGCGTAAGAAGGTTGGTCTGCACAAGGCCCGTAAGCGCAAGCAGTTCTCGAAGCGCTGATTCGTCAGTGCTCTTTTTGGGGCTGTGTTTTTTGCCCCAAACCACAAACCCCTCGGGCAGTTCTCCGGGGGGTTTTTGTTTGATAATGAGGTCACTATGATCAAAGTTGGAATCGTTGGCGGAACGGGTTACACGGGCGTTGAGCTTTTGCGGCTCTTGGCCCAGCACCCCCATGCAGAAATCATGGCCATCACCAGCCGCAAAGAGGCTGGAATGGACGTGACCGACATGTTTCCGTCGCTGCGTGGCCGGGTGAATCTGAAGTTTTCAGACCCGGCCCAGGCGCCTTTGCGCGAATGCGATGTTGTCTTTTTTGCCACCCCTCATGGCGTGGCCATGGAACAGGCCAGGGAATTACTGAACGCTGGCGTGAAGGTGATTGACCTTGCCGCAGACTTTCGCCTGAAAGACCCGGCTGAGTTCGAGCGCTGGTACAAAACCCCCCACAGCTGCACAGACCTGCTTCAGGAAGCCGTTTACGGCCTGCCTGAGGTCAACCGCGAGTCCATTCGTGCAGCCCGGCTGATTGGCCTTCCAGGCTGCTACCCCACCAGCGTGCAGCTTGGGCTTTTGCCAGTGCTGGAACATGGCGGCCTGATCGACACCGCAAGCCTGATTGCGGACTGCAAATCCGGCGTGAGCGGTGCCGGGCGCAAGGCTGAAGTGGGCATCTTGCTTGCCGAAGCGGGAGACAATTTCAAGGCGTACTCGGTGGGTGGGCATCGCCACTGGCCAGAGATCACCCAGGGGCTCAAGGCGATTGCGGCCACCGCGGGCAAGGCCCAAGGTGCCAATGACCTGAGGATTGCCTTTGTGCCGCATCTGACCCCAATGATTCGGGGCATTCATTCCACACTTTATGCAAGGGTATTGGCCCACGCCCAGGAGTTCGATTTTCAGAAGCTCTTTGAGCAGCGTTACGCCGCGGAACCCTTTGTTGACGTGCTTCCGGCGGGTTCTCACCCGGAGACCCGTTCGGTTCGCGCGTCGAACTTTGTGCGCATTGCGGTGCATCGCCCGCCCGAGTCAGATCTTCTCGTAATCCTTGTGGTGGAGGATAATTTGGTCAAGGGCGCTTCCGGCCAAGGGGTGCAGGTGATGAACATTATGTTCGGCCTGCCAGAGACCGCAGGCCTTGGGCTTGTGCCCGTTTTGCCTTAACTGTTTGCCTGTCTTGCGAAAGGACACACCATGAATGCTGCTGTTGAAACTGCCAATTTAGAAATGCCTGCTCCGCTGGTCTTCACGGACTCTGCTGCGGCCAAGGTCAAAGCACTGATTGACGAAGAAGGCAACACCGACCTGAAACTGCGCGTGTTTGTGCAGGGCGGCGGTTGCAGTGGTTTCCAATACGGCTTCACCTTTGATGAAGCTGTGAACGAAGACGACACCGCCATGGAGAAAAACGGCGTCACCCTGCTGATTGACAGCATGAGCTATCAGTACCTGGTGGGTGCCGAGATCGATTACAAAGAAGACCTTGAGGGTTCGCAGTTTGTGATCAAGAACCCGAATGCCACCACCACCTGTGGCTGTGGGTCTAGCTTTTCGGCATAACTTCGGTTTTTACGCCACTGCGCATACTTCTTGACGACAGCGAGAGCTCGGCATCAACGCCGAGCTCTCGTCTTTTCAGGCAGCCAATTCAGCACTGGCTAGCCAACACCGTAAGCGAAATCGAACCGGTTCTTGCCGCCATCGAAACGGCCCGGCAGCAGGGGCTTCATGTGGTGGCTCTGCTTGGCTACGAACTAGGTGAGGTCTTTCAGGGGTTAAGCCCAGCGAATTCAAAATCGTACGATTCACCGAATTCCGAACCCGCCACCCCTTTCATTGAAGCCTTTGCCTTCGCGGACTGCACGCGAATGTCATGTGAAGAAGTTTCCGCTTGGCTTACCCAAGAAATTACTACATTAGACGCCGAAGCCCGGCACGCGGGGCTAATTAACCTTCATGCAACGATTTCACAGGCGCAATACAGCCAAGACATTGCCGCCATTCAGCGTTACATCGCCCAGGGTGACACCTATCAGGTGAATCACACCTTTCGTTTTGAAGGCTCGGTTTACGGCCATCCTTTGGCTCTTTATCAAAGGCTTCGGGGCCGTCAGCCGGTTCGCTTTGGTGCCTTCATTGAAGGCCATCAGCGCACGATCCTCTCATTTTCGCCAGAGCTCTTTGTTCAAAGTGTTAACGGGAACCTTACGGCCAAGCCCATGAAAGGTACGCTTGGGATGGCCAACGGAACCGCCGCGGATTTAAAGGCAAGCGAAAAAGATCGTGCAGAAAATCTGATGATCACGGATCTTATTCGTAATGATCTTGGTCGAATTTGTGAAACGGGATCCATCAAGGTTCCGAATCTGTTTGAAGTGGAACAGGTGGGCAGCGTCCACCAGATGACGTCCACCATCACTGGCAGGCTGAAGCCAGGCCTTTCGGTTGCAGATATTTTGAAGGCAAGCTTTCCGTGTGGATCTGTGACTGGTGCGCCAAAAAAACGCACCATGGAAATCATTCAAGAGCTTGAAAAAAAGCCACGCAATCTCTATTGCGGTTCGATTGCTTATTTCGAACCCAGTGGCGACTTTCAACTGAATGTGGTGATTCGCACACTGGAAGTGTCTGCCAATGGCAGCTTTCAGATGGGGGTTGGTTCTGGCATCACCATTGATTCAATCCCCCAACAGGAATGGCAAGAATGCATGGCCAAGGCGCAGTTCATCACCTCGCTTGAGCCGGCTGTGGGTCTGATTGAGACCATGCGTTTTGAAGCGGGTGTTGTTCAGCGTTTAAGTCTTCATCTGAACCGGCTTCAGGGTTCCGCGAAGGCGCTTGGTATTCGGTTTGATCGGCATGCGGTGGAAGCGCAGATTCAGGAATATGTAATTCAGCAAGGCCTTGGCCGCGCAAGCGCTGTGATGGGTAAAACCGAAGCCGTTTTTATGGTTCGGCTTGAGCTTGCCGCTTCAGGCCAGTTGCAGATTACCCATAAACCTGTGATGCCAATAACGGGCGTGCAGAAAGTTTATTGGGCTGAAAAGCTTTTGGGCGGGGCTGCCGTGATGAATAGCGCAGACCCCATGCTTGCCCACAAGACAACGCGGCGTGCTGTTTATGATCTAGGCTGGCAAGCCGCCGAGGCTCGTGGGGGGTTCGATGTGCTTTTTGCGAACGAAAAAGGTGAAGTGACCGAAGGCGGGCGCACAAGTGTTTTCGTGAAGTTGGGTGGGCGGTGGCTTACCCCAGCGCTCCAGTGCGGGGTATTGCCTGGCGTGATGCGGGCAGAGCTTTTGTCAAACCCTGCATGGGGCGCCCGGGAGGCGGTGCTCACCCCCGCGGATGTGGAAGCCGCAGAGCGCGTTGTGGTGGTGAATGCGCTTCGAGGGGTGATTGAGGTAAAGGTAGTCCGCCGTTGAGACTAGGTCTTCTTATCGATTCCCCCGAGGTAAGACCCAGCGTTAACCTCAATCAATGTCGAAAAGTCGCCCGATGATTAACCCGG
>JBBAQV010000066.1:4253-5943 GCA_040400125.1 Burkholderiaceae bacterium | reverse complement strand
ACGAACACACCATTCGGCTTTCTTGGAGCCGGTGGGGTAATAGATACCCGCATGAATGACCCCCGAGTTTCTTGCACTGGTTCCGGTGCCGTAATGGCTTTCGCTTTCAACAATCACGACCTCACGGCCAGCCATGGCGAATTCCCGCGCGATGGCAAGCCCCACCACCCCGGCACCCACCACCAGAACATCGACCCGATCCATTCGAATCTGGCTTAAAAGAACGCCTGAAGCCCAGTCTGAGCGCGGCCAAGAATGAGTGCGTGGACATCGTGGGTGCCTTCATAGGTGTTCACCACCTCGAGGTTCACCATGTGTCGCATCACGCCGTATTCGTCGTTAATGCCATTGCCACCAAGCATGTCGCGGGCCATGCGCGCAATCTCCAGGGCCTTGCCACAGTTGTTACGTTTCATGATGGAAGTGATCTCGACCGCAGCAATGTGCTCGTCCTTCATTCGTCCGAGGCGAAGGGCGCCCTGCAGCCCAAGCGCAATTTCGGTTTGCATGTCGGCAAGCTTTTTCTGAATCAGCTGTGTGGCCGCCAAGGGCCGGCCAAACTGATGACGATCCAAGCAATACTGCCGTGCGGTATGCCAACAAGATTCGGCAGCACCCATGACGCCCCAGGCAATGCCGTAACGGGCGGAATTCAGGCAGGTGAAGGGCCCCTTTAAACCACGGATCTCGGGAAAGGCGTTTTCCTCAGGCACAAAGACGTTGTCCATCATGATCATTCCGGTGATGGAAGCACGAAGACCCACCTTCCCGTGGATGGCTGGCGCGGTCAGGCCCTTCATGCCTTTTTCTAAAATAAAGCCACGAATCTCGTCGGCCTCGTCCTTGGCCCAGACCACAAAAACATCGGCGATGGGACTGTTGGAGATCCAGGTCTTTGATCCGGAAATCGAATAGCCACCTCCAACCTTCTTCGCACGGGTGGTCATGCCGGCCGGATCCGACCCCGCGTCGGGTTCGGTCAGGCCAAAGCAGCCAATCCATTCACCACGAGCAAGCTTGGGCAGAAACTTCTGGCGCTGGGCCTCGGTTCCAAATTCAAAAATGGGCAGCATGACGAGCGAGCTCTGGACACTCATCATCGAGCGATAGCCGCTGTCGACACGTTCGACCTCACGAGCAATCAGCCCGTAGGCCACATAGTTCACCCCAGAGCCACCGTATTCCGTGGGGATGGTTGCACCCAAAAGACCCACCTCGCCCATGTCGCGAAAAATGGATGTGTCCGCCGATTCATTGCGAAAGGCCTGAAGCACACGCGGCTGAAGCTTTTCTTGGCAAAGTGTCTTGGCGGCATCCATCACCATCGTCTCGTCGTCCGAGAGCTGCTGGCTCAAAAGAAATGGGTCTTCCCAAGAAAATTTTGGATTAGGTCTTAGCATGATGAACTCCTGTTTAGGCGCGTATGCATTCAGATGCTTGCAATCATTCCACCATCCACCCGGATCATGGATCCGGTGATGTAGGCCGCCTGCTGGCTGGCCAAGAAGGCAACAGTACTACCAAATTCTTCAGGCTTTCCGTAACGTCCAAGGGGAATCGCCGCACGACTTTCTTGTTCCACCTGGCTCACTTCTTTGGATTCTCGCTGGGCTTTGGATTCGTCGAGGAATCGCACGCGATCGGTGGCAATTCGCCCCGGAAGCACCATGTTGACGGTGATTCCCTGGCT
>JBBAQV010000066.1:0-4153 GCA_040400125.1 Burkholderiaceae bacterium | reverse complement strand
CGCGATCGGTGGCAATTCGCCCCGGAAGCACCATGTTGACGGTGATTCCCTGGCTCGCCACCTCACGGGAAAGGGTCTTGGACCAGCCGACCAAAGAGAGCCGCATCGCATTGGATAAGGCCAGATTGGGAATGGGGGCGACCACCCCCGACGAGGCGATGGTCAAGATGCGTCCCCATCCCTGAGCACGCATGTCGGGCAGGGCAACATCGGTCAAGGCAATCACGCTCATGACCATGGATTGAAACTGTGCCGTCCATAGATCGGCCGGCTGACCGGAGGCCGGGGTAGGCGGCGGGCCACCGGTGTTATTCACCAAAATACCGACCGGCCCGAGGGATGCTTTCAAGTCATTCAGGCGATCCGCAACGAGCGCCGTTTCAGAGATGTCAGCCACAAGAATATGACTCACCCCGCCCAGTGATTGGATGTCGTTGGCCGTCTGCCGGAGAGCTGCCTCGCGTCGGCCAATCAGAACCACGCGAGCGCCCTCCGCGGCGAGAGCTTTGGCTGATGCGGCACCAAGGCCACTTCCTGCGCCAACAACGATGGCCGTCTTGTGACGAATGCCTAGATCCATGCGGGGCTCCAATGTTGATTCACGACCCGGTTAAGCCATAGGGCGCAGGCAAGGGTCTTGCTGTCGGTGACCTCGCCGCGATAGATCATCTCGAAGAGGGCTTCGGGCTTCAGCGTAACAATCTCAAGGCACTCCCCTTGTTCGCGGGCGGACTCGCCCAGCACCAGACCTCGGGCCATGTAAAGGTGAATGGTTTCAGTGGAATAGGCAATCACGGGATGCATCTCGCCAAGCCTAGCCCATTGTTGGGCCCGATAGCCAGTTTCCTCAGCAAGCTCACGCTGGGCCGCAAGCAAAGGGTCTTCGCCTCGATTCAGCTTTCCGGCGGGAAACTCCAAAAAGCTGCGGTTCATGGCGTATCGCCATTGGCGCTCCATGACCACCCTTCCGTCATCAAGCAGTGGGACAATCGCGGCCGCTCCCGGGTGCAGGGTGTACTCGAATGGCTGCTCATGCCCGTCGGGTGCACGAACCCAGTCACGCTGAATTTTTAGAAGAGAACCGTCATAGACCTGTTCGCCCGACAGGCGAACCTCTTCAAGCTGAGGGAATGGCTCGCGAGCGGGTCTTGTGGGACGGGCGTCGGACATTACTCAGCACGGGCACTCTGACGACGCAAATAGCGCCAGACAAAACCAGGATAAGCCAACACCAGAAAGACAAGAAACGTGATGGCGTAAAACTGCCATGCCTGAGGCTGCATTCGCCCCACGTAGCCTTCGAGCCCCCGACCCAAGGCCACGAAGAGGAGGTAATAAACGAGCATCTCGGCAAAGCGCCACCAGATGGATTTGGCGGGCTTCGCGAAAACACCAAAGAGACGCTGGGTGAAAAAAGGAAGATTGGCCAAAACGATGGCCATCACCAGAAGAAGAAAGGCAGCGGTGGCGGTATTCATGCGGCCAGTGACATGCGAACGGTGTAGATGCAGGCTGCCATCAGGGGGCCCGGCAAGATGCCAAGGGCCAGTACCGAAATGCCATTGAGGGTCAGCAAGCCTTGAACCGGCCTGCTGCAGTCAAGCGGTGCGTCAATCTTTGCGGAATCAAAGTACATCACTTTCACCAGTCTCAAGTAGTAAAACGCACCCACCAAGGAGGCCATCACCGCCAAAACCGCCAGCCAGATATGCCCCGCCACGACCACCGATTCCAAAATAGCAAGCTTGGCGTAAAACCCGACGGTGGGTGGAATTCCCGCCAAGGAAAACGTCAGCACCAGAAAAATGGCCGCCAGCGCCGGGTGTCTTTGACTCAAACCTTTAAGGTCATCCAGCGTTTCACATTCAAACCCCTTGGACGATGCGACCATCAGAACTCCGAAGCTTCCGAGCGTGGTGATGACATAAGTCACCACGTAAAAGAGCGAGGCAGCGTAGGCATCCACCGCACCGACCGTTTCGTTACCCACAAGACCGGAGACGAAGCCCAAAAGCATGAACCCCATGTGCGAGATGGTGGAATACGCGAGCAGCCTTTTGACATTGGTCTGCATGATGGCAATAAGGTTCCCGACCACCAAGGAAAGCACCGCCAAGACCATCAGCATCTGCTGCCAATCGGCCGCGACCCCAATCAGCCCAGAGACCAATAGCCGCACCAAAATCGCAAAGGCGGCAAACTTGGGTGCAGCGCCGATGAGTAGGGTCATGGCCGTTGGTGCCCCCTGATAAACGTCGGGCACCCACATATGAAAGGGCACAGCGCCAAGCTTAAAGGCCAGGCCGGCCACCAGGAACACACAGCCAAACACCATGATCAATTTATCCGCCTGACCCGATGCAAGACGGTCGGCAATTAAGGGCAGATCAAGTGTTCCCGTCGCACCATAAATCATGGACATGCCGTAGAGCAAAAAGCCGGAAGCCAAAGCACCCAATACAAAGTACTTCATCGCGGCCTCTGTGGACAGAGCATGATCACGACGAAGCGCCACAAGGGCATAGAGCGAGAGTGACAAGAGTTCAATGCCAAGGTAAACCGTTAGGAAATTGTTGGCCGAAATCATGACGAACTGGCCCAACAGTGCGAAAAGCGCGAGAAGATGGAATTCGCCGTGGCCAATCTGTCGATCAACGATGTAATGACGCGAATAGACAAGGCTCACAGCCACCGCAAGTGCCGAGGCACCTTTCAAAAAGGCGGACAGGGAATCGGCCACCACCAGGCCGTTCATGGCATAAATGGTTTCCGTGCCCGATGCCGTGAGCAGCTGCCAGCCACCAATCAAAACAAGGCCGGCCACGCTGACGCTGTGCACAAGCCCGTTGGCCGAAGCCTTGGGCGCAAAGAGATCCAGCAAAAGAACAAGGCTTAAAAGGCCAAAAAGAATGATCTCGGGCAACACGGCCGAGATATGGAGTGCTTCAAGCGTCATAAGGTCACACCTGTGGGTAGAGGCGCCGGCACTGGCAAGACAGGTAAAGGAATCTTGGATTTCGCAACATGCTCAAGCAGGCCATCCACCGAGACCTGCAAGACCTCAATAAAGGGTGCAGGCCAAAGCCCCATCAGCAACACGAAAAAGACCAAGGCCATCAACATCCAGAATTCACGCGGCGAGACGTCTTTCAGTTCGGCGACATGGTCATTGGCAATCGCGCCGAAGACCACCCGCTTGATCATCCAAAGTGAATACGCCGCACCCAGGATCAGGGTCGTGGCGGCCAGGAGCCCAATCCAGAAGTTGTACTCAACGGCCCCCAGGATCACCATGAATTCCCCCACGAAACCGCTGGTCGCGGGAAGCCCGCTATTGGCCATAGCAAAGAGGACAAAGAGTGCAGCAAATTTGGGCATGCGGTTCACGACGCCACCATAATCGGCAATCTGCCTGGAATGAAGCCGGTCGTAAAGCACGCCGATGCAAAGGAACATGGCCCCGGAAATAAACCCGTGAGAGATCATCTGGACGATGCCGCCCTGCACCCCGAGAGGATTCAACATAAAAAAGCCCAGGGTGACGAACCCCATGTGGGCGATCGATGAATAAGCCACCAGTTTTTTCATGTCCGCCTGAACAAGCGCAACGAACCCGATGTAAACCACCGCCACCAGGGACAGGGTGATCATGAGAGTGTCGAGCTCGCGTGCAGCATCGGGGGCGATCGGAAGAGAGAACCGCAAAAAGCCATAGGCGCCAAGCTTCAGCATGATGGCAGCCAGCACCACCGAGCCGCCTGTGGGAGCCTCCACGTGGGCATCAGGAAGCCATGTGTGCACGGGCCACATCGGTACCTTCACCGCAAAGGCGACCAAGAACGCCAGAAAAATCAGCACCTGAGCTTCCATGGACAAGGGCAGCTGATGCCAAGCAAGAATGTCAAAGCTTCCCGACTTCAGATAGAGATAAATGAGTGCCACCAGGGTGAGCAGTGAACCCAAAAGCGTGTAGAGAAAAAACTTGAACGCTGCATAGACCCGGTTTGGCCCACCCCAGATGCCAATAATCAGGTACATGGGAATGAGGGTGGCTTCGAAAAAAACATAGAACAAAATACCGTCCAGGGCACTAAAGACCCCGATCATCAGGCCCGAGAGCACCAGAAAGGCTCCCATGTAATGCGCCACGCGA
>JBBAQV010000065.1:0-5958 GCA_040400125.1 Burkholderiaceae bacterium | reverse complement strand
GTGCGGTCCATGTAAAACAGGTCATTGTCCAAGCCCGCATAACCGGCCGCCATGGAACGCTTGTTCACAATCACCGTCTTCGCCTTATAGGCTTCCAGAATGGGCATGCCGAAGATGGGGGAACCGGGTGTTCTTGCCGCAGGGTTCACCACGTCATTGGCGCCCAGAACCAACACCACATCCGTCTGGCCGAATTCGGAATTGATGTCTTCCATCTCAAACACTTGGTCGTAAGGCACTTCGGCCTCCGCCAGCAGCACGTTCATGTGGCCAGGCATACGGCCTGCCACCGGGTGAATGGCGTACTTCACCGTGATGCCCTTGTGCGTCAGCTTTTCCGTCAGTTCCTTCAAGGCGTGCTGGGCGCGGGCCACAGCCAGGCCGTAACCCGGAACAATCACCACGGTTTCTGCATTGTTCAGCATGAAGGCGGCGTCATCAGGTGATCCACTCTTCACCGGTCGCTGCTCGGTGGCACCACCCGCTGCCGCAGCAGCGTCACCACCAAAGCCTCCAAGAATAACGTTAAAGAACGAACGGTTCATGGCCTTACACATAATGTAAGAAAGAATCGCGCCGCTTGAACCCACCAACGAACCGGCAATGATCAGCATGGAGTTATTCAAACTGAAACCAATACCTGCGGCAGCCCAGCCGGAATAGCTGTTCAACATGGACACCACCACCGGCATGTCAGCGCCGCCAATGGGGATGATGATCAACACACCCAGCACGAATGACAGCGCCAGCATGGCGAAAAATGCAGGCCAGCTTTCGGTGAAGACAAAGATCAGGCCAAGCACCACGGTAGCAATGCCCAGCACCAGGTTCACCATGTGCTGGCCGGAAAACACCACAGGCGCGCCTTGGAACAAACGGAACTTGTACTTGCCCGAAAGCTTGCCAAAGGCAATGACCGAACCACTGAAGGTGATGGCACCAATGGCTGCCCCCAAGAAGAGTTCCAAACGGTTACCAAAGGGAATGGGTGCGCCCTTTTGGGTAATGTTCAGAGCATAGGGTTCGGCCACCGCCGCAATGGCAATGAACACGGCCGAAAGACCAATCATGGAATGCATGAAGGCCACGAGTTCAGGCATCTTGGTCATCTCAACCCGCTTGGCCATGGTGGCGCCAATGGCACCACCCACCACCAGGCCAATCAGCACCAGCAACAACCCAGAACTCAAAGCGGAGCTGTCAGCCGCCTGAAGGCTTTCCGCCATCGTGGCAATCAAGCCCACCGTGGTGAAGATGGCAATGCCCATGCCGGTCATGCCAAAGATGTTGCCCTTGATGGACGTGGTGGGGTGCGACAGCCCTTTTAACGCCTGAATGAAGCAGACCGATGCAATCAGGTACAGCAGGGTGACGGTGTTCATGGATAGGCTCAACATTTACGCAGCCCCCTTGTTCGAGTCAGCAGCCGGTTTCTTGTCCTTCTTTTTGAACATCTCCAGCATGCGGCGTGTGACTAAGAAGCCACCAAAGACATTCACGGCGGCAAGGGCCACGGCCAAGACACCCATGGTCATGCCCAGGGTGGTCTCGGTGAGTGCCGCCGCCAGCATGGCGCCCACAATCACAATGGCCGAGATTGCGTTAGTCACCGCCATCAGTGGCGTGTGCAGTGCGGGCGTGACATTCCAGACCACGTGATAGCCAACATAAATGGCCAGCACAAAAATAATCAGGTTAACTAGGGTGGGACTGATTGCTTCCATTGCAGGACTCGCTTGGGTTAGATGTTCTTCGTTGTTTTGGCTTTGTTACGCGCGTAATACCGAGCCGTCTCGGGTGACCAGGGTGGCGGCAACAATGTCGTCATCGGCCGGAATGGCAAGCGCCCCTTCCTTGGTGACGATGAGCTTCATGAAATCAAGCAGGTTGCGGGCATAAAGCGCACTGGCGTCCGTGGGCAGCAGCGCCGCTAAATTCGGCTGGCCCACAATAATCACGCCATGCTTCACCACGGTCTGGCCCAGTTCAGAAAGCGGGCAGTTGCCGCCTTGTTCAACCGCCATGTCCACAATCACCGAGCCAGGCTTCATGGACTTCACCATGTCTTCGGTAATGAGCGTTGGCGCCTTGCGGCCAGGAATGAGCGCGGTGGAGATCACGATGTCAGCCAGCGCAATGCGCTTGGCAACCTCGGCGCTTTGACGCTTCATCCAGGCCTCGGGCATGGGGCGGGCATAGCCGCCAACACCCTGGGCAATTTCACGCTCTTCATCGGTTTCAAAGGGCACATCGATGAACTTCGCACCCAGGGATTCAATCTGCTCTTTCACGGCAGGGCGAACGTCAGAGGCCTCCACCACGGCCCCCAGGCGCTTGGCGGTGGCGATGGCCTGAAGGCCTGCCACTCCCGCCCCCAAAATGACCATACGGGCCGCTTTGATGGTTCCTGCAGCCGTCATGAGCATGGGGAAGATCTTGGGGTAGGCGTCTGCCGCAAGCATGACCGCCTTGTAACCCGCCAGGTTCGCCTGGGAAGAAAGCACGTCCATGCTCTGGGCGCGGGTGGTTCGGGGCGCCGCCTCCATGGCAAATGCGGTAAGCCCCGCGGCCGCAAGCTTCTCCAGGCCGGAACGGTCAAACGGGTTCAGCATGCCCACCAGCACGGCGCCTTTTTTCATCTGGGAAATTTCGGCGTCGGAGGGAATTCGAACCTTTAAAACCAGTTCGGCGCCAAGGGCTTCGGCCTGAGAACCAATCTTCGCACCTACCGCGGAATAGGCTTCATCAAGATAGTTAGCACTAACACCAGCACCTTGCGCCAGTGTGACCTGATGGCCCTGGGCGATCAACTTTTTAACGGTCTCTGGGGTGGCGGCGACCCGCGTTTCACCCGTCAACGATTCTTTGGGAATGCCAAGATGCATTCGATGGTCTCCCTAGGGGTAAGTAAAGGCCTTAAGCGGCTTTGTTGAAGTTATAAGCCCCAATGCTAGCCGATACGGGCAGCCATTGCGAGGCTTGCGCCTTGCCAGAGCACCACAAGTGGGCAGATAGAATCAGGCCCATGTCGTCCACATCGCCTGACTCTCTCCCCTCCGTGACGGATTCCATCCGTCGGAACCACCCCGTTTTAGATTGGAAGGCAAGCCTGCGCGGACGCACCAAGGTTGTGGTGGGGATGTCGGGCGGGGTGGATTCATCCGTGACCGCCTGGCGGCTGAAAGAGGCCGGCTTGGAGGTGCTGGGTCTTTTCATGAAGAACTGGGAGGACGATGACGACAGCGAATATTGTTCGACCCGTCAAGACTTCCTGGATGCCGCGGCCGCCGCGGACAAAATTGGCATCGAGCTTCAGGCCGTGAATTTCGCGGCGGAATACAAAGACCGGGTGTTTGCGGACTTCCTCCGGGAATATCAGGCTGGCCGCACCCCCAACCCCGACGTGCTGTGCAATGCCGAGATCAAATTCAAAGCCTTTCTGGATCACGCCATCGACCAAGGCGCGCAATGCATTGCCACGGGCCATTACGCCCAGGTCCGCTGGACAGACGACGGCCAGGCCCAGCTGATTCGTGCCGCCGACAGCAGCAAGGACCAGACCTATTTCCTGCACCGGCTGAACCAAGCCCAGTTAAGTAAAACCATCTTCCCGATTGGTGACCTGCCAAAGACAGAGGTGCGGGCCATTGCGCACCGAATTGGCCTTGGCAATGCGGCAAAAAAGGATTCCACAGGCATCTGCTTTATTGGCGAGCGGCCCTTTCGCGAATTTCTGAATCGCTACCTGCCCACCCAGCCCGGACCCATGAAGACCCCCGAAGGGCGCGAAGTTGGCAGGCATATGGGGCTTTCTTTCTACACCCTGGGGCAGCGTAAAGGGCTTGGAATTGGCGGCGACAAACTTGGCGACGGAAGCCCCTGGTTTGTGCTTGGCAAGGACCTTGCCACCAACACCTTACTGGTGGCGCAAGGGCATGACCATGCACTGCTGATGTCCCGTGAGCTTTACGCGATGGACACAAGCTGGGTGAGTGGCACAGCCCCCGCAGAAGGCGCACAGCTTTCTGCAAAAACACGTTACCGCCAGGCCGATGCGGCCTGCGCTTTTCAGTCCAACGCGGAAGGCTTCGCGCTGCACTTTCATGAGGCCCAGTGGGCCGTCACCCCGGGCCAGTCGGCCGTGGTCTATCAAAACGAAATCTGCCTGGGTGGGGGCGTGATCAAGGGATAAAATTGATCCCATGAACACATCCCACACCCTGACCGCGCTCTCCCCTCTTGATGGCCGTTACTGCGACAAGGTCGCAAGCCTTCGGCCTCTGCTTTCTGAATTCGGCTTCATGCACCATCGGGTGGAGGTGGAAGTGGCCTGGCTGATTGGCCTGTCTGACCTTGGCCTGGCCCAGCTTCCCGCATTCAGCCAAGAGGCGCGCGCGCGCATTCGTCAGTGGGTGAAGAATTTTTCCGTGGACGATGCTGCCCGCATTAAGGCGATTGAGGCCACAACCAACCATGACGTGAAAGCGGTTGAATACTGGATGAAAGAAAAGGCGGCCGCAGAGACCGACCTTCCAGAGATTCTGAAGGCCGCCGAGTTCATTCACTTTGCTTGCACATCCGAAGACATCAACAACACATCCCACGCGCTGATGCTGCGCGAGGCTCGCCGTCAATCCATTCTGCCGGCCATGCAGTCGATCATTGATCGGCTTGGTGTGTTGATCGAAGCTTCGGCCGCGATGCCCATGCTTTCCCGCACCCACGGGCAAACCGCGTCGCCCACCACCCTGGGCAAGGAAATGGCCAATGTCCGCCAGCGCCTTCGCATTGCGCGAGACGCCTTCGTGGCGATTGCGCCACGAGCCAAGATGAATGGTGCCGTGGGCAACTACAACGCCCACCTTTCGGCGGCACCCGACATCAACTGGCCTGCTTTTTCCAAATCCGTAATTGAAGGCCTTGGCCTGGAATTCAATAGCCACACCATTCAGATTGAACCCCATGACTGGATGGCCGCCTACTTTGATGCCATCGCTCGATTCAACACCATCGTGCTGGATCTCTCTCGTGACATCTGGGGCTATATCTCGCTGGGCTACTTCAAGCAGAAGTTAAAGGAAGGCGAGGTTGGTTCATCCACCATGCCGCACAAGGTGAACCCGATTGATTTTGAAAATGCCGAGGGCAATCTTGGCCTGGCCAATGCGGTGCTTCGCCACCTAAGCGACAAGCTGCCGGTCTCGCGCTGGCAGCGTGACCTGACCGACTCCACGGTGCTGCGAAACCTTGGTGTGGCGCTTGGCCATAGCCTGCTGGCCTATGAGTCCTGCCTGAAAGGCTTGGGCAAGCTTGAGATCAATGCAACGAAACTTGCTGACGATCTGGATGCCGCCTGGGAAGTTCTTGCCGAACCCATCCAGACCGTGATGCGCCGATATGGGCTGCCCCAGCCTTACGAGCAGCTCAAAGCACTGACGCGTGGCCAAGGTATGAATGAATCGACCATGCGTGGGTTCATCAGCTCGCTGGATCTGCCACCTGCTGACAAAGACCGCCTGCTGGCCATGACCCCCGCAAGTTACGTAGGTCTTGCCGAGCAGCTTGCCCGCGACGAATTAGCTCAGAAGTAAGTCAGGCCCCAAAAGATTAAGGCGTGTAGACCTCGGGCTCGTCGTCTTTCTTTTTGACGGGCTTCACCAAGTCTTCGCGCTTGATGCCCAGCCACATGGTGATGGGGGCCATGACGAAGATTGACGAATAAATTCCGAAGACGATGCCAATCGTCAGAGCAAGCGCGAAGTAATGCAGCACCGGACCGCCGAAAATAAGCATGGCAAGCACCATGGCTTCGGTGGTGCCATGGGTGATCACGGTTCGCGACATGGTGGTGGTAATCGCGTTATCAATCACACCCTGAACCGGGGCTTTGCGCATCTTGCGAAAGTTTTCACGAATGCGGTCTGCGACTACCACGGATTCGTTCACTGAATAACCCAG
>JBBAQV010000064.1:0-6003 GCA_040400125.1 Burkholderiaceae bacterium | reverse complement strand
TGGCCTGTGGCTATGCGGACGGCTATCCGCGCTCGGCACCCGACGGCACTCCGGTCTGGATTGAGGGGCGAGCCCTTCCAATGGCGGGACGAGTCTCCATGGACATGTTGACCGTGGATGTGACGGATCATCCCGCGGTGCACGTGGGCTCAGCGGTGGAGCTCTGGGGCGACCACCTTCCCATTGATCAGGTGGCCAATCTCAGTGGCACGATTGGCTATGAACTGATGACACGCATCACGCCACGCGTACCGCGTCGTGTGATGGGCTCGTCAACAAATTAAAGAACACTTTTCATGGCCAAAGAAAAATCACAGTTTGTCTGTCGCGAATGCGGCGCAGCCGCTCCCAAGTGGCAGGGGCAGTGTGACGGATGTGGCTCCTGGAACACGCTGGAGGAAGTTCGATCGGGCGCGATTTCAAGGCGGGGCCAGCAGCCGGTCGCGTTGGCGCCATCGGGGCGGGCTGTCGTGCTCTCTGAGGTTCAAGCTAAAGAGCTTGCTCGTTTTTCGAGTGGCAGCGATGAATTTGACCGTGTCTTGGGTGGCGGATTTGTGCCGGGCGGTGTGGTGCTGATTGGCGGAGACCCAGGGATTGGTAAATCCACGCTGCTCTTGCAGTCGCTTGTGCATCTGAGCCAATCTCTGTCAACTTTGTATGTGAGTGGCGAAGAGTCGGTGGAGCAGGTGGCGCTTCGTGCCAAGAGGCTTGGGTTGGAAGCGAGTTCGCTCACCGTGCTGGCCGAGATTCAACTCGAAGAAATTCTGGCCCAGCTGATGGCGCAAAAGCCTCAGCTTGTGGTCGTGGATTCCATTCAAACCATGTTCAGCGACGGACTGACGGCGGCACCGGGTTCGGTTTCTCAGGTTCGTGAATGTTCGTCTCGTCTTACTCGATGGGCCAAGGAGACCGGCTGCACGGTGATTCTGGTGGGCCACGTCACGAAGGAAGGCACGCTTGCTGGGCCAAGGGTGTTGGAACACATCGTCGACACGGTGTTGTACTTCGAAGGCGATTCTCATGCAGCCTATCGTGTCATTCGAGCGATTAAAAATCGATTTGGTACGGTGAATGAAATCGGCATTTTCGCCATGACGGAAAAGGGATTAAAGGCAGTCAGCAATCCTTCGGCCTTGTTTCTATCGCCTGGGCATCTTGGTCTTGAAGGACAGGCTCCCGTTGCCGGAGCCTGCGTCTTGGTCACGCAAGAGGGTAGCCGCCCATTGCTCGTTGAAATTCAGGCCTTGGTCGACACCGCACACATTCCAAACCCTCGGCGTCTCAGTGTTGGCCTTGAGCCCCAGCGACTGGCCATGTTGTTGGCTGTGCTGCACCGTCACGCCGGCATCGCCTGTTTTGATCAAGATGTCTTCATCAACGCGGTGGGTGGTGTTCGCATTAATGAGCCCGCGGCTGATCTTGCTGTGCTCTTGGCCATTGTTTCGTCGATGCGCGATCGTGCGCTTCCAAAAGGCATGGTGGCTTTTGGAGAGATTGGGCTTGCGGGTGAGGTTCGTCCGGCCCCTCGCGGTCAGGAGCGCTTAAAAGAAGCTGCAAAGCTTGGCTTTTCTCGTGCCGTGGTTCCCCAGGCCAATGCGCCCAAAAAGCCAATTGAAGGGCTTGAGGTGATTGCCGTTTCTCGGCTCGAAGAGGCCTTGGCGGCCTTCAGTCGATAAGCGACAAGCTAAGCGACGAGCGAATCGTTTCCGCCGTTCGTTCTCCGGACCGCACGGCGCTTTCAATGGTGGCGGGATAGCCCGGCTCCAGGTCATCGGCGCATCGCCAAAGGCCCGGCTGGCCTGTGACACCCCGCACCTCGTCAGCGTCGGGCCAGGGCGTTTCGGGGGTGCATGCCCAGGTGGCAGTTTTTTCCGTGATCCATTTCTTTGGCAGGCGGCTCAGGTCAAGATTCAACTGATGAAGAATCTGAACAGTAAGCGCAGCCTGAAGTTCAATGGCCGACGCAGGTTTTACCTGCGCACTTATTACGAGGGCGAGAACGCCCGTTCGGATCACGCCCACCTGGGCGATTTGAGGAATGCCGTCGACGGGGTTCAACACAAACCATGAGGGCAGTGTTTGCGACAACTCCGCGGCCATGGGTCCGAGCGCCACCCACACCGTGGTGATGGCTCGGCGTTCGAGTTTCTCCCAACGCTGGCTCGCCTTGCATGACGGCAGCCTTGATGCATTCCAAAGCTTCAGCGAGCTTTGAAACGGCAAAGCAAGCACGACATGATCAAATTCATGGTCTTGGCTGTTATTGTCCAACCCGTCCGCTCCTCGGCAACGTAAACGCCACGATCCTTTCGTGGGGTCAGCAGGAATCACTTCCTCGACGCGTTGCGACGTCGTCACTCGAACTCCGTGATGAGTAAGCCATCGCGCAATCGGTTCGACGCCGTCAAGGCTTAGGTTTTTTGTTGGCTGTAGAACCTGGGTCGCATGAAGGCCTCCACCGATGGAGTCCCGCATCACCTGTGCCATCACCTTGGCTGAGGCCTTGTTGAGTTCAGTGTTCAGCGCCCCCTCAACAAGTGGACGCCAGAAGTGCTCCACCAACCCCATGGGAACGTTTTGCGCTGCTAGCCACTGAGCCGTGGTTAGGCGAGCATCGGCCTGCCATTGGTCTCGATGCAGTCGCCAGAGTGATTGCGCCATTGAAAACCTCCATGCCCACGGCCAGCCCTTTGGGCCTTGGCCGGGCAGGGCGCCGCTTAAGACACGCCATGGCCAGGCACAGCTGGGAACCCTCCAGTGTTGCGCCACCGTGCGGTTGGCTGAGACGCCCGACCAGGTCAGCGGTTCGCTGAGCCACGAAGGCGCACCGACCTGACGAAGCAGTGCGAAGGTTGAGGTGTAAGCGCCGATCAGTAGGTGCTGACCGTTGTCGATCCATTGCGGCGTCGGCGCCTCATGACTCTTGGACGAGTCGTGGATTGGATCAGGTTGCCAAAGAAGTCCCCTGGCCCTTCCTCCGAGTTCGGGTGCCGCCTCAAAGAGTGTGATCGCCAATGACGGATGGCTGGCAAGCTTCGCAGCACAGGCAAGCCCAGCCCATCCGCCACCCACAACCGCCAAACGTGTTGGCTTGACCATTAACGGGGAAGCATGCCAATGGAGGCGCGCCAGGCCAGCCAGAGTTTTCGCGCAGGCGCCACAGAAATGCGCTGATTCATGACCTGAAACGATTCGGATTCAACCAGCCGCAGAAGTTCACGATAGATCGAGGCCATGATGAGCCCAGGCCGTTGAGCAGCCCGTTCCGAAACGGGCAGAGTGTCGATCGCCAGGTCATACAAGCCGTGGGCTCGCCTCGCCATCTCGCGCAAAAGATGTTCCAGGGCAGGGCTGTGCTCGAAGCGAAGCAGGCTTGCCGAATCAACGCTGAAGTCCCGTAGGGCCTCGGCAGGAAGGTAGATTCGCCCTTTGCGCGCATCGTCGCCAACGTCTCGAATGATGTTGGTGTACTGCAGGGCCCGCCCCAGCGTGTTGGCGTAGATGAGGGTGGCCTCGGAAACTCTTCCAAAGATGCGAGCGGACAAAAGCCCCACCGCCCCCGCAACCTTGTCGCAGTAGCGATCAAGGTCTTGCCAGGTGGCGTAGCGGTTTTGTTCAAGGTCCATGGCGCAGCCTGCGATGATTTCATCAAAGGGTTCTCGAGGCAGGAAATAGGTGGCGACATGGGGCGCCAATGCCTGGCTTACTGGGTGCGCGCCTTCGCCGGCGAAGAGCCGATCCATCTCGGTTTTCCACCAGCTCAATTTGATCGCAGCAAGCTGGGGCTCGCTGCATTCATCCACAACATCATCCACCTCGCGACAAAATGCATAGAGCGCTGTGATTGCAGAACGTGGCTCTTGGGGAAGAATTTTGAAGGCAGACACCAGGTTGCTTCCGCTTTCGGAAACCTTGGCGTT
Organism: Burkholderiaceae bacterium; assembly: GCA_040400125.1. Taxonomy (GTDB): domain Bacteria; phylum Pseudomonadota; class Gammaproteobacteria; order Burkholderiales; family Burkholderiaceae_A; genus Lacustribacter. The sequence goes on along the minus strand of JBBAQV010000064.1, from coordinate 2,083 downwards.
GCAGTAGTCGTTGGGGGTCATGCGTGAATTCGGCTAATTCAAAACATTCGTTGGATTGCTGGCCACAGTATGAGGGCAAGGTCTGTTTTTGAAAGCCTTGGCGATTGTCCCCAGACATCGTTTGGCGCGTGACAGACTTTTTTGCATATCGCCAGCCCCCCGGCGATGGTCAGGGAAATCTCCATCGCAAGACGATAGCCGCCGTTGGGGTGTCGCCTCAGTGCTCGGGGTAACGGCTCTCCTTGTCTCAGAAAACCCTCCGCCCATCGGGCCATGCGCAGTGCAATGGCCTCACGATGCTCCCGGGGAATGTCCATGGACACCCGCTGAGTCGAACCCCGCCCCGTGAACCTTGAGAGTTCAAGGCTGGGAACCCAGCTGGCCGGCACATAGATCCGGCCCCGTTCGAAGTCCTCCCCAAGGTCTTGCGCAAAGTTGGCCAGCTGCAAGCCGGTGCAGATGGCATCCGATAAACCCAGAAGCTCGGTGTCGGCCAACACGTCCGACTCGATTCGGGTAAGACCCAAAACTAGTCGCCCCACTGGATTCGCGGAGAGGCTGCAATAGTTCAAGACCTGTGTGGGGTTGGCCATGGGCTGATGCGCGACATCTTGTTCGAAGGCACTCAACAATTCTTCGGCGGGCCGGGTCGAGACATTCGCTGCTGACAGAGCCTCAGCCAAGGTTCGTCCCAGCTCGGCATAGCCAGCACTGGGTTCTTGGCTGGGCTTGGCAGGCGGGGGGGTTATTAGGCCCTGGCGAAGGGCTTGCAGCCCGTCAAGCCGTTCGGAATTCGGAAGGCCAGGCTCGTCAGCAAGGTCATCACCGGCTCGGGCGAAGCGATAAAGCGCCATCAGCCCAGATCGGGCCTGAGCTGGAATAAGCCAGGACCCCACGGGGAAGTTCTCGTAGTGTTCAGCGCCGTGAAAAGCCTTGCCAAGGTGTCCTGAATCCATCGTTGGATTCTAAGTACAATGCGGGACATGCGTCGGATCCACTCGCGACTGTGGTGAAATTGGTAGACACAACAGGTTTAGGTCCTGTCGGGGGAAACCCTGTGGAGGTTCGAGTCCTCTCAGTCGCACCAACCGATCAATTTCATCAACACCGCGTGGCCCGTGCCGCACCTTTTTAACCAGACTCTTTTTTGCCCTTATGACTTCAACTACCGCAGCATCCACCAGCGCTCTTGAGCGACGTTTTCAACTCTCGGTGACCATCTCCGAGGTCGAGCAAGAGGCCCAAAAGCGCCTTGCCAAGATCAGCAAAACCGTGAAGATGCCGGGGTTTCGTCCCGGCAAGGTGCCGATGAAGGTCGTGGCTCAGTCCTATGGTGCCCAAGCCCACTCCGAGGCCATTGGCGACGTGGTGAGCCGCGCTTACAGCAAGGCCGTCGTGGAGCAGAACCTTCGTGTTGCGGGCCCACCCACCATCGAGCCCGCGAAAGACCAGGCCAACAGCGAAACCACGCTTCACTTTGATGCGGTGGTTGAGGTCTATCCCGAAATTGAAATTCCTGACCTTTCCGGCGTGGCCATCAAGCGAACCCTCTGTGAGATCACCGAGGCCGACCTTGATCGGACCATGGACACCCTTCGCAAACAGCGCACCACATTTGAAGCGGTGGATCGCGCATCCAAAAAAGACGACCGTGTCACCGTGGATTTCAGGGGGGAAATTGATGGCGTAGCCTTCGCCGGTGGCAGTGCAGAGAGCTACCCCTTCATCTTGGGGGCGGGTGCCATGCTGAAGGAATTCGACGAGGCCGCCACCGGATTAAAGTCGGGCGAGGTGAAGACCTTCCCCTTGCAGTTCCCAGACGACTATCACGGCAAGGATGTCGCCGGAAAGCTTGCCCAGTTCACCATCACGGTGCGCGAAGTCGCTGAACCCAAAATGCCGGCATTGGATGAATCTTTCGCCAAGACCATGGGCATCGAGACGGGCGACATTACCAAATTGAAGGAAGACGTTCGTAAGAATTTGGCACGTGAAGTGGCAGGCCGTTGCAAGGCAAAGACAAAAGCCGCCGTGATGGACGCACTTGCCGAGCGTGCGTCGTTCGAGGTGCCCAAGGCATTGA
>JBBAQV010000063.1:0-6215 GCA_040400125.1 Burkholderiaceae bacterium | reverse complement strand
CATCGCGCTGGGCGCGGAACTCGTCCTGCCGGTTCTTCGACAGCAGGCCGAATGCGATTTTGTTTTCTGTCAGAGGGTTCATAGTCCAACCCCCAACTGGTCAACGACAATCACCATCAGCCAGATCATGATAGCCCAGAGCAGCCATACTATCTGATCATGTTTATTGCCATTGCTCTTAGATCGACCAGCCATAAAAATTGCCGCCAGCAAGGCAACATATGGCAATATCGCAAGGAACAGTCTGGCTATTCCGATTGCAGCGTCACTCATTTTTCTTACCTCGATTTGATCGCCGCTACAGGGCGGTTTGGTTGATCTTGATACTTGCCGCTGTAAACAGCGTTGTCGGTGATCTGGTGAAACAGCACTTGTGCAATGCCAGCGCCCGCTGGGATATGCAACACACCCCACCCGTGATAGACCAATTCCAAGGTCAAAAAACCACGCCACGCTGGCTCAATCACAGTATTGAACACCGATAGACCTCGCCGCGCCCACGTTGATTTGTCATGCACCACAGCCACAAGATTGTTTGGCATTTGGAACTTCTCATATGCGGATGCCAGTGAGAAGCGTTTAAATGGATGCAGCGTCACCGACTGAGCAATCCGCAGGTCGTAGCCCGCCTCTGACAAGCCATAACTGACCCCGTGATCTTTGTGTTTGCTACCCAACATCGGGAATAGCGGCGCTGCCTCCAGCAGTGATTTTCCGTTTATGATCATTCCGTCTTCTCCCAAGGTTCGCACGGCATAGTTACCAATGCTGTTTTTGCGTCAATACTGCTGACGCTCGAAATAATATTGACCGAAATCACTTTTCGATTCGGCGCATTTACAGCAAATCCTTTCTGCTCTTTCAATGGCACTGGCGGCTGCACAATTTTCTTATAGACCTTCATTGGTCGTCTCCTTTCAGTGCGGCGCACTGTTCAGCGGCCAAACACTCCGCTTCGCGCTGGCAATCGCACTCTGCCATAATCTGCCCCATGTAGCGTCTTGGCTTAACACCTTTGATCTCTGCAAGAATACGCTCCGCCTGAACATCCAGAGGCCATTCGTGTCCCTTTAGGTCTTCAATAAAGCCAACCGCCAACATCAACTTGGCTTCCAACCGATCGGCGCGGGCTTCTGCCTTCCATAGAGCCTCCGTGGCGATCCGTTCCATTCCCGCATAGGCATCCCGCTCCTTCACTAACGCCTCAATGCGGTCGGCTGACTGTTTATGCAGCGGGTCTGGCTCATAAAACCGCTCGTTATAGGCATCCTCCTCGCGCAGCGCCGCGATCAATTCTTCGTCAGTCATGGCTTGCCTCCGTAATATATGTCATGCGCTCCAATAGAGTGATGGGGTCAACCTTAGACCAAAAGCCTTCGGCATTGGTAGCAGTAGCATAAGCCCCAGCGGCATCAGCAGCAGCAGCAAAAGCAACGGCGCGGGCAGCGCAATGAGCGGCATCAGCGGCATCAGCGGCGGCGGCAGCATAAGAAGCAAGAGCTGCACAACGGGCGGAAGCACGAGCGGCATAAACAGCAGCATTATAAGCATCGGCAGCAGCGGAAAAAACGTCAGCAGTAGAAGCAGCATCAGAAGCATCAGAAGCCGCAGCAGAGGTTTTAACATTGCACATATGCCGCCACTTATCTCCACAATTAGACGCATCAGCCACGAACTGAATCTGCGGTAGAACAGCAGTCCACATCCAATCCAAAATTACAGCAAGACGATCCATCTCACGATCTCGGCCTGTGCCAGCCATATTTGGGATCAAGGCCTTATATCTCGCAGAGTTTCGCAGTTCTTCTGGCATGGCATCCTGCAAGGAGATTGTTGCTCTGCCCAACACACCTGACATACAGTCTGGGATTGTGTCTGTTATTTTACCAGATATGGCAAGGTTGATGGCGGCAATCGTGCAAGCTCCATCTTCGTCGCCAAGGCCTGATGGAATATCGTGCGCTGCAAGGTATGCCTCAAGTTTGGCGCGGTGTTCGGTCGTATATTCGTTCATTTCTCATCTCCCAAGTTTATAGAAAGTGTGGCCACCAATGCGGCCAACGCGATATTCATCCAGCGCCCAAGACGGGCGCACTGTGTCGTTGTGGAAGTGATCGGCATCCAACCCCAGCCCGCGCCCGAAGAAGGCGTTGGTCGAGATCTGGCGCGCGCGGTCGTATGCTTCGCGCTCGACCTCATCCATATATTCAAGATCGACCACGCCCTGCGCGTATTGCCACGGCTCGTTGACGACCCCGCATGGTGACAGGTCGCGCTGCGCGGCCCGCAGCATGATCGTGTCGGCCACCGCCGCCATCGCGTCGAAGTCTCTCTCGCCCCACGCCTCAAGCCAGATCGTGGCGGTGATGCAGATCACGGCGGCTGTGATGGGATCGGTCATGTCTCGTCCTCCTCTACCTCTACCACGCGCACGTCTTTGAGTTTTCCATCAACGATCTCGGCGCAGATAAAGCCGATGCAGTTATTCGTATGCAAAACATCTTGGAGACTTTCATATCCATCTCCGAAACCATCTAGATAAACGGCTCCAAAAAGTTCCTTGACCACAGACTCTGGCTTGCCGCGATAGACCATATGCAGAGACGACCATGCAGAGTCTGGTCTATCCACCCAATTGCCATCTAGGTCACGCATTTGCCACCCATGCGGCCACGCCTTCAAGATAGCCCGTTCCTCTGGTGTCAGCAGTTCGAATGGGATGCGGTTTGTTGTTGGATCAAAGTCGGTCATTTCTCGTCCCCCTCTGCCACGCGCGCGTCCTTGAGTTTTCCATCAACGATCTTAATGCTGACGATGCCGATGTTTTTAGAACCCGCCAGCCGCACGGCATCGTCATAGTTGTCATGCCAGCCGAAAAAGCAACGAGGATCGTAAACATCGCAAAAATACGTCTCGACCGAAGGCGCTGGCTTGCCACGATAGACAATCATTGGCAGTCTATCTCCAGCCTCTGTAGTCATAAAACTACGCATGAAAACTTCCCACCCGTGTGGCCACGCCTCAAAGGCTTCTTTTTCCTCTGGTGTCAGAAGATCAAACGGGGGGATATTTGTTGTTGGATCAAAGTTGGTCATGTTGTTCACTCCACGGGTTTTCTTCATAGTATGAATCGGTCAGGATCGCGCGAACCACGTCACCGATTGATCCGCCATCTGGTATTTGATCATTCAGCCACACTGTTATCTTTGGTTGCAGACCCTTGAGAATCATTGCATCGGTCTCTGGCAGCGCGCTGATGCCGTGTTTCTTGGCATAGCCGAGGTAGCAGTTGACCTGCCAGACAGTTACGCCCATGTATTCCGCGATGGCTTTGCGTGGATAGCCCTCGCGCGACATTTTTGCTGCGATCATGTATTTGTGAGTGACGTGATGCGGTTGTTGCTTGTTCATTCCTCATTTTCCTCGTTGTAGGCATCCAGCACGAATGCAGCCATATATTCAGCGACTGTCGAACCCTCTGGCGTGCTTTCCATCAGCCACACCATCACTGGCTCTGGCAGTAACTTTATGGCATCTGGCACACTGCCAAACCGCCGATTATACCGCGCGCTCATGCCGCGCTTGCCGATGTTTTTCAGCGGTATATGACGCAGGTTTAGGCCAGCCTGTCGCCCGCGATGGATGGCCGAGTAAACGTGCGTCATCGGCACGTCCAGCTTGGCAGCAATCTCGGCATGGTTCATGCCAGTTTCCCACAGATCGCAGATCAGCGTGGTCTTTCTGGAGAGGCCGCGATTTAGATAATCCGCCATCGACATCACAGGGACTCCATCACGGCTTCGATGAAGACTTGCGCTGCCGGGGCAACGATTGCATTGCCATAGCCGCGCAGTCGTCCCACTCTGGCGGCAGACCCATGAGCCAGCGGGGATGTTCCGGGTTCAACTGGCCTCCACTTTCCATCGCGGCAGAAGAGCCAATCAGCATCTCGCCAGAAGCCGTTAGTCGGGCCGGGACGTTGTGGTTGAAGGCTGATGCTGCCCCCCGTAAATTGTGCTTGCCCCACTCCCTGTCCTCGCTGGCTTCCGTTGATGGCGTCCATGTGTCCGCTACTTGCGGTGTCGGCCAGCCAGTCATCCACGCTTGGCGCGGGACTGCATCGTCCCGCAACTTCCCGTCCCGCCTGTGCATAGACGTTTCCAGATTGCCCGTGTCCTTGTGGTCGCGCGTTGTGGGCGTGGCCCACCCGACTTCCAACCCACCAGAGCCGCTGTCTGATATGCGGCGCGCCGATGCCCGCAGCGCAGAGATCGACCGCCCCGCTGGCGTATCCCGTTGCTTCCAAGTCAGATTGTACAAGGTCGAGCCAAGCGAGGCCGTCTTTGCTTGCAACTTGCTCACCAAGGACGATGTCAGGTCGGCACTGGCTGATGAGGTGGTTGAATGCGGGCCAGAGATGCCGCTCGTCATCAAACCCAGCGCCTTTACCTGCCGCGCTGAAAGGTTGGCATGGGCATGATCCTGTCCAAATTGGGCGGTCATCGGCCCATCCCGCTCGACGCAGGGCGTATGACCAGACTCCAATTCCTGCGAAGAAGTGGCACTGGGTAAATCCAGCCAGTTCATTTGGTGTGACATCCTCTATGCTCCGCTCATCGACCACGCCATCGGCAATGTGTCCCTGTTTAATCAATTCCCGCAGCCAAGCAGCGGCCTTCGGATCGAACTCGTTGTAATATGCCGCCATCACTTGCCATCCTCTAGGCGGCGCAGCGCGATGCCAGCCAGCAACTGCAATTCTTTTGCGTCCTGCTCAGCGGCTGAATTGCGCGGTGCGTCCAGCACCATGATGTCGGCCTTCCGCTGGATGCGGCGCAGGGCGGCAAGCAGGGTGATGTCTTGGAACTTCATCTTTGCGATCTCCATCACTTTTCAACGATGTCCCAGCAGATTGCAGGAGCGATGATTCTCGCCGCCTTCAGATCTTCTAGATTTGCCAAGATGACTTCGACAGGTTCGCCAGCGATTTCTGCCAGTTCTTCTGGTGTGGCCCGACCATTTTCCGTCAATTCACGCACGATGAAATCGGCAAGCGCAGATTTATCTCCGCCCTTGTCGCTGGCAATGTGTTCATCCTTCAGAATCTTGATGCAGAGCCAAGGTGTCTTTTGCGGGTTCATCGTGTTGACGACGAGCATGGCGTTCACAAACGTGCCGACCTCAAGGTCGTGTTCAGCCGCAACCGCGCTGGGGATGAAGATTTGCTCCCCGCTGCCCGTCTGCCCAAAGCTAGTTTTGCTGGGCAAAATGTTCGTGATCAGGATCTCAACGTATTTCATTTTCTGTTCCTATTTTGATTTAGAAGCCTAGGCCGTAGCCAATGAGAAGGAATAAGTATGCGCCGCCGAAGATGCACAGCACCCCGATCAGATCGCCGATGATATCACGAATACGCATCTCAGTTCCCCAACATCATTTCTGCGTGATATGCGAGGACGCAGCTTTGAACCAAGATGCTCAGGATCTGATCAGATTCAGACAGATCTCGCTGGATCGAAAGGATCGTCATGTCAAAGCCGATGTCGCGGTATTGCATGGCAATGATGTTCGCCATCAGGCCAGACGCGATCTCCATGTCTTCGGCTTGGGCGGGATCGACTTGCAGCATGATGTCTTTCGTCGAACCGAAAGATTGATAGCTGCCCTCGTCAAGGCAGCGAGCAAGATTGCCCATCGGCTCTGCGCTGGCTGTGGTTGCTGCCAGAACGGCGGCGATGGCTGTGGTGATCAGTTTCATTTTAGTCATCCTCTTGGGTTAGTTGGGGCCGAAGCCCCCGCTGCTGGTTTAGGCAGACTGCTTTACCATTTCAAAGGCGGCGGCGGTGACAAGTTTCAGAACCCGCTTGTAGGCTGCATCAAGTTGCGCATTTTCGCCCTCAAGACGCAAGATGTGATAAGCTGCAATGCCATTCATCAGCGCGCTTTCGTGGTCAACTGGCTTGTTGATCTCGCGCATCTCGTCCGCGAATGTGCGGCCCAGTGTCCGCAGAACTTCCATGCAGGTATCATTGCTCATCATCTGCAAGACGCCGTTTACATCGCGGTAGGTTGTGAGGGTGAAGGTCATTTTGCGTATCCTTGTTTGCTAGTTCATGGAAACAACATACATGATGATTTTCCCGTTGCAACAATAAAATTGCACTTGACGATATTTTTTTTTGGCAATACTTGTGGAGCATCGAAACGCAGGAGAA
>JBBAQV010000062.1:0-6341 GCA_040400125.1 Burkholderiaceae bacterium | reverse complement strand
GCCAGGCCGTCCCGAACTCTTGACTGCTGCCAAAGTTCCCAGAAGGCGCCGGCCAAAAGACGCAGCACCACCTCGGCAGCACGCTCGCGCTCCTCTGGCTTCACGGTGTTTTCAAGCATGGCGCCAAGGCTGTCGATGCCGCCCTCGGCCACAGCGGTCAGGGCTTTTTCGGCGCTTTCAGCAAGTGCTGGCGAGACGGCCGCGGGTGCGGCCACCGTAGCAAAACGGCGAGCCGCTGAGGCGCGCAGGGCGGGATCAGCGAGTGCCGCACGAACCCTCATGAATTCATCGAGGGAATCTTTCGAGTCTGCTGGAATTCTGAGATATTTGAATTGTTCATCGGGTGAGTTACGAACGCCAGCAAGGTAGACCCTGACGCCATCGAGCTCGACGGGAAGCATGTAGGTGTGGAACTCACGCGCCTGACCGGAAGCGTCACGCAGCTTGTAATTGATCGACGGGCCAATGTTGCGCAATGTCTTGGCCTTGGTGGTGTTGACGGCTGGCGATAAAACAGTGGCCACATGTTTTTGAAAAGGGTCGAGCGGCTGGATTTCATCGCCCGGCGGGCCAGAAATATTTTCAACATTAATGGCTTTGAAGCCCGAAATTTCAAGCGAGAGATTCTGGTTGGTGTTTTTCAGGCCAACACTCTGGCCCACATTGATTTCAATCGGCAACACCGAGCGAACGGCTCCCGTCATGGGGTAGGCTGCGAGTTGAAGCTTGGAGCCTCCGTCGTCGAAGCTTGACTGATAAATGGCGATACCTCGATGAATCAGGGGCTTATTCACCTCGATGGTGGCGGTTTTGACCTCGCCTGAAATTTTGTCCGTAAGAACGACATCGCTGGCAAAGAGCTTCGGCATTCCGGTGGGGTAGTAATCAATGCGGAACTGCTTGAGCTCAAGTTCAAAGGGCAGATCAAGAAGTAGGGCCCCGTCACCTTGGGGCACTACGGCAACATCCACTTTTGCGCCTTCGGGAATCAGGGAGTTTGCGCGGTAGGTGGGCGTTGACGCGGGAAGTCTGGCGCTTTCGGGAACCTCAATGCCTTGGAAAGAGCTCATCTGCAGTGGCTCTTTGTTCAGCCACCAGGCGGTCGCTTTCAAAGGGAGTTCGCTGTCGAGAAGGCCGCCCAAAGAAATGACCACGATGGACAGGTGGGCCGCAATATAACCCAGGCGGTTGGATGCGCCCTTTCTTGCGACGAGCACCGGGGTCTGGCCTGGAAGCAGGGTTTCGGGTTGCTGCACCGACTGCTTGATGGCGTAGCCGCGGGCCTTTAGAAGTTTCTCAAGCTGGAGCAGCGAGGGCTGGGTCTGAGAGGCGGGAAGATCGACCGCAACGCGGTGTTTGAAGGCGGGAAAGCTGGTGTCCCGAACTTTTTCCCGCCACGACCTTGCGTCCTTCAGCATTTTTGGCGTGTTACGAATGAGGCAAAGACTGGTTGAAACCAGCATCAGCCCCATGATCACCAGGAACCAAGGCGCGTTGTAAACGCGGAAGACATCCAGGGAGGTAAAGACCTCGGCCCAGAAGGCGCCAAACTGATTCACATAATTGATGGGCGGTGCGTTTTGCGCAGCGATGGTTCCAATGGCGCTGGCAATGCAGACAATCATCAGCGCCGAAATGGCAAACCGCATTGAACTTAAGAGTTCAATCGCGTCGTCAAGGAGTCGGCTTCGGGTGGTGACCTGCAGACCTGAGGTTGACTGACGCAACTCAACCGGTTCGTTGGGACTTGGGTTTGAGCTCATGGGGCTTCAGACAGCGAGGTCTGGAATTGATTCAATCGAACACCGACACACCCCAAGGGAATTGGGGTGTGGTGTGCGAGGCCTTAACGGACCGAGGCAATGTATTCCGACACAGCGGCAATTTCAGCCTGGGTCATCTTGCCAGCGATGACCATCATCTGGGCGCTGTTCTTTCGCTCGCCAAGCCGAAAGCTGTTCATTTGAGCTTCCGTGTATTCGGCATGCTGGCCGCCAAGTCTTGGGTACTGGGCCGGAATGCCTGCCGCGTTCGGGCTGTGGCAGCCCGCGCAGGCCGGTACACCCTTGGCAACGATACCGCTGCGGTAGATTCGCTCGCCAGCTTCCACCAATTCCTTGCGCTTGGCGCCGGCCGATTTTGGCTGCTGGGTGGCATAGAAGGCCGAAACATTTCGAATGTCATCATTGGAAAGAGTGGCGGCAAAGCCTGCCATGATGGCGTTGTTGCGCTCGGGCGCTTTGGCACCAGGCTTCACCTTGAAGTTATGAAGCTGCTTTTCAAGGTACGCCGCATGCTGGCCTGCAAGCGTTGGGTTCTGAGGAATCATGCTGTTGCCGTCAGGCATGTGACAGGCGGCACATATTGCACCCGCAATTGCTTTGCCCTTGACGAGGTCAACCACGGCTTTGGCAGGCAGAGGATCAGCGGCGCTGGCCGGTGAAGTCATGATGAAAAGTGCGGCGGCGGCAAAAGCCACAGCAGCGAGGCGACGACGCGCCTCGAAAACCGAACGACCACGGCCATGAGAAAGCGTGTCAAACTCTTGATGCATAGCTACTCCCTGCTTGATTTGATCCTCTTATTTTAGTCGAGTCCCCCGCCGTCATGTCGCTTGAATCCAAAAACCCTTTGCCGCCACTCAAAGACTGGATTCACCAGATCAGCTTCCTGACCAGCGCCGCTCGGTCATCGGATCTTCCCGGTATTGGCGCTGGAGAAATTGCCATCGCGGGCCGCTCCAACGCAGGCAAATCGTCAGCCCTGAATTTCCTTTGTAACCGCCGCAGGCTGGCGTTTAGCAGTAAAACGCCCGGACGCACCCAGCTCATTAATTTGTTCACCCTGGCCTGGCAAGGCGAGGAGCTGGGAAGACTGGTCGATCTTCCGGGCTACGGTTATGCGGCAGTGGACCATGCGACCAAAGCGCGTTGGCAGGCGGAACTCGCGAGATTCCTGGAACTGCGACAAAGCCTTGTCGCGTTAATTCTCGTCATGGACATCCGACACCCTTTCGGACCGCTCGACTGCAAGATGCTTGAGTGGTTTGGAAGACGACAGCAGCCCATTCACATTCTGCTGACCAAGGCGGACAAATTCGGAAAGAACGACCAGGCGCGTGCCGCAGCGACAGCACGATCCATGATTCAAAAACACGGCGCCGAATGGGGCGGGCAGGTGTCGTTTAATTTGTTCTCGGCCACGGCCAAGATAGGTCGGGATGAAGTACTTGAGAAAATTGCGGAATGGTGGCACCTGCCCGAGCCCAGGACGGCACTTGGGAATCCGCCCGTCGACCATGAAATTCATGACAAAAAAAAACCCGGCGAGAGACTCGCCGGGTCGAGAACGCCTAAAATCGGTTAGGCACCCGCTCAGGGAGGAGAAGCGGGAGACGACGAATCGTCTGTGTCCATATTATGTCTAAGACAACAACTCCGCAAGCAGATTTGAATTAACCGCGATAAAACTAGGGATAACCATGACACCTAACCCCAGCTTTCCAAGCCTACGAATGCGCCGGAACCGCCGTGATGCCTGGTCCAGATCCCTGGTCAGCGAGCACTCGATTCAACCGTCTGATCTGATCTACCCAGTGTTCGTTACAGAAGGAAGCGGTTTGGTGGTCAATGTCCCATCAATGCCAGGAGTTAGCCGCTATTCCATTGATAAGCTTATTCCCGTAGCTGAGCAGGCGGCCAAACTCGGGATCCCTGTCATCGCGATCTTCCCGGTGATTGACCCAGACAAAAAGACGCCGGACGGACGGGAGGCGGCGAATCCTGCAGGGCTGGTTCCCCGGGTGGTGGAGGCGCTTAAGAAACATGTGCCAGATATTGGGGTGATGACGGATGTGGCCCTTGATCCCTACACCAGCCACGGACAAGACGGTCTGATTGATGAACAAGGTCGAATTCTTAATGACGAGACCGTGTCGGTCCTGGTTAGCCAGGCGCGCATGCAAGCCCAAGCCGGTGTGGATATCGTCGCGCCCTCGGACATGCAGGACGGCCGTATCGGCGCCATTCGACAGGATCTTGAAGCGCACCAGCTGATTCACACCCGCATCATGTCCTACGCAGCCAAGTACGCCAGCGCCTATTACGGGCCCTTTCGCGATGCCGTAGGCAGTGCCGGCAATCTTGGAAAGTCCGACAAAAAGACTTATCAGATGGACCCAGCCAATACCAACGAGGCCCTTCGCGAAGTTGCCCTGGATATCCAAGAGGGTGCCGACATGGTGATGGTCAAGCCCGGTATGCCTTATCTGGATATTGTCTGGCGAGTGAAAGAAGCCTTCGGAATGCCGACCTTCGCCTATCAGGTGAGTGGCGAATACGCGATGCTCAAGGCGGCCGCAGCGCAAGGTTGGCTTGATGAGCGTGCCACGGTGCTCGAGGCCATGATGGCGTTTAAGCGAGCAGGTGCGGATGGTGTTCTCACCTATTTCGCACCGCAGATTGCTCAATGGCTGAGGGAGGGTTAGCCACGTGACGTCCATGGCCCCGCTTCGTGAGTTCGTGCTGGCCATGACCTCGCTATGCCGACAGCCCCTTGATGAGCCTCGTCTGCTTGAAAGCATTCGGCCCTTGCTCGCGAAATTGATTGAGTCTGACGAATGGCTTGCCGCTGAGTTTCAGACAACCCACCCAGAGTTCTATCAGCAGTACCTTCTTTACTGCGACCCCGACCAGCGGTTTTCAGTTCAGAGCTTTGTCTGGGGTCCGGGTCAGTCGACACCCATTCACAACCACACGGTCTGGGGGATGGTTGGTGTTTTGAAGGGCGCCGAGCGATGCCAGCGTTATCGGGTGGAAGGCGGACGGGTTGTCAAAGATGGCGAGCCCGTGATTCTTCATGCGGGCGATATCGATGCAGTGTCTCCCACAGTGGGTGACCTGCATACGGTGGCCAACGCTTTGTTGGATCAGCCTTCAGTGAGTATTCATGTTTATGGCGCGAATATTGGGACGACGCCAAGGTCGGTGTTCGCGGAAGGCTCAGCCGAGGCCAAACCGTTCATGTCCGGCTACTCCAGTGCCGTGATGCCAAATATCTGGGGTCGCGAAGGTCTGTCGTAAAGGTCTGGTAAGAGGGTTCCAAAGAAAAAGCCAAGCCCTTGTGAGGCTTGGCCATTCAGAATCGCCACAAATGGTGATGCGGTGAAAGGGTTTTAAGCGGCCTGCTCGGTATCGACGGGCTCAGCAACTTCTGGACGATCGACCAGTTCCATGAGGGCCATGGGCGCATTGTCACCCGTTCGAAAACCAAACTTTAGAATGCGGCAGTAGCCTCCCGCGCGCGAGGCATAGCGCGGACCGATCTCCGCGAAAAGTTTGCCAACAATATCGCGATCACGCAGGCGATCAAAGGCCAGACGTCGATTCGCAAGGCTTGGAGTCTTGCCCATGGTGATGAGGGGCTCGACCACACGGCGAAGTTCTTTGGCCTTGGGCAGTGTGGTTTTAATGGCCTCATGGCGAAGCAGGGCAACGGCCATGTTGCGAAACATGGCAAGCCGGTGGCTTGAAGTTCGATTCAGTTTGCGCAATCCGAGACGGTGACGCATGGTGGTTCTCCTTAATTCCTAAAATGCGATCGCTTCAGCGATGAGCGATCACGCGTTCAATGTTTTGAATGAATTCAGTCCGTTCATACGAAACGAATTAACGATCAAGTCCAGCGGGTGGCCAGTTCTCCAGCTTCATGCCAAGCGTGAGGCCACGTGATGCTAAGACTTCTTTGATTTCATTCAGCGACTTACGGCCCAGGTTCGGGGTTTTGAGAAGCTCGTTTTCGGTACGCTGAATGAGATCGCCGATGTAATAAATGCTCTCGGCCTTCAGGCAGTTGGCGGAGCGAACGGTCAGCTCGAGATCGTCCACAGGACGAAGGAGCATGGGGTCCACCGTTGCGCCACGGCCAGCCTCGGCGATCTGCTCGCCACCTTCAAGCGCAGCAAACACCGAAAGCTGGTCGACCAGAATACGGGCCGCGCGACGCACGGCATCTTCAGAGTCAATCACGCCATTGGTCTGCACATCAAGCACGAGGCGATCCAGGTCAGTACGCTGCTCGACTCGAGCGCTTTCAACCGTGTAGCTCACCCGGCGAATCGGGGAGAACGATGCGTCCAACACAATTCGTCCGATGGCGCGACTGGTGTCGTCGGCCATGGTGCGAAGCGTTCCGGGAACATAGCCACGACCTTTTTCAACACGAACCTGAAGCTCAAGCTTGGTGTTGTCTGAGAGATGGGCAATCACGTGATCCGGGTTGATCACCTTGACATCGTGAGGAAGGTCGAAATCCGACGCCTTCACCACACCACCGCCTTGCTT
>JBBAQV010000061.1:0-6545 GCA_040400125.1 Burkholderiaceae bacterium | reverse complement strand
GCCCAAAGGGTGCCAATCAACGCGGCAATCGGCGCCAGTTCAACCATTCGACTGGGCATTCCCAAAAGTACATAAAGAATGGCGTGCTCAAACCGGTAGCCGCCTGCGCCCACCTCGTCCATTTCGGCAAGAACATCGAAGAACATGAACATCGCCAGAAAGGCCAGCATGACGAACACGGTTGCCTTCAGGATGTCTCGGCCAAGATAGCTTCGAAAAAGACTGGGGCTCATTGACGTCCGCCTGCGCTGCCGCCCGTCTCCACAGCTTTGGATGGCCTAAGTTTTAAGGCGATGCGTGCCGCCATACCAAAGAGCCAATCAATCAGACTTTCTTTTTGGTGCATTCGCCAGGCCATCATCACGGCGGCCAACGCCATCAACCCCAAAGGAACAGGCCACCAGGCCATGGCCAGGCTGAGGCTTCCCTGAGACACGGAAGCCTTGACCGCGCTGAACAAATTGCTGGCAATCAGGTAAATGAGCAGGGCAATGATCAGGTTCGTGGCGCGGCCTGACCGAGCATTCGAGACAGCGAGGGGAATCGCAAGCAAACCCAAAGTCAGGGTGAGCAAGGGGATTCCAATCCGCATGAGGATCTCGCCCTGCGCCGAAGGCTCTGGTCGATCCATGAGATCAGCCATGGCCATTGTTTTCGCGCTTTCTTGGCCACGAACCACAGGCGTCGACTGGTCCAGCCGAACCTTATAAGACGCAAAGCCCATCGTCTGAGATTCCAACTTGCCGGGGCTGATGTCCGTTCGATAGCCGCCCTCCAACACGACCCATTGAAAACCCTGGGCATCCTGTTCAAAACGTCCGGTGGTCGAGACCAGAATGGATTGTCGGCCGCCGGGCTCGGCAGAACGAATGAACACGGTTCCAATACGGCCATTTTCGTCATCAAGGTTTTCCAGGAAGAAAACCCGCTGACCCGAAAACGATTCCCGAAACTGCCCGGGGCTGACCCGCTGCGCATCCCCCCGGCTTTTGATCTCGTCTTCAAAGTTCATGATCTGCAGACGTGCCCATGGCCCAACCGAGACCGACAGCACGGCCACGATCAGCATGATGGGCCAGAGAAAGGTTAAGACGGGCTTGATGAGGTCCGTCAGGCTTTTGCCCGACGACAGCCAGATCACCATTTCCGAGTCTTTCCACCAGCGCGAGAGCACCATCAGCACCGAGATATAGACCGTCAGCATCAGCACGCTGTTCATCAGGCTGATGGTGTTGAAGACGATCAGCGGCAGCACAAGGTCGCCATCGACCTTGCCCGAGGCTGCCCGGCCCAGGGCGCGGATCAGGATCATGGTGACCAGCGTGGTCAGCAACACCGCCAAAACCCCGCCGGCCGTGGATCTAAGTTCCCTGAGTAGGGATTTTTGGAAGAGCATTTTCCTTATAATGTGAAGATTCTCGAATTAAGGCATTTTGTCATGACTGCAGCCCTCGCCCCCAAGGACGTCAAAGAAACCAAAGACCCCGGCGAACACCGGGAACCCGCCCAATTCATCGCCAGCAATAAACCCGTCGATCGGGCTGCCGCAGACTGCGTCTGGGTGGGTGTGTTTGCAACATCCACAGGCGCTGTGGAACTCTCTAACGCCGCAAAGGTGCTGGACAAAGTCTCGAATGGCGCCGTGGCACGAGCCATCAAAGCCGGTGACATTGACGGCAAGCTCGGCAACAACCTGCTTCTGCGCGACCTCACCGGCATTCCCTCGCCCCGCGCACTGCTGGTTGGCCTGGGCAAGAGAGAAGACTTCAACGACAAGCTTTTCTGCGACGCCATTCGGGCGGCCGCGAAATCAGTCAGCGGCTCCAAAGGCATCAAACGCATCGCATCGTTCCTGACAGACCTTCCCGTGAAGGCCAAATCGGGCGCCGGCGAGCGCTCTGGCGCCTGGCGCATCTCGGCACATGTCACCACCATTCGGGAAACCGGCTACAAGTTCGAGCGCTTTAAAACCAAGAAAGACGAAGGCTCCGAGCCCGCCGCCAAAACGAAGGCGGTCAAGCCTGCGGCCGAAGGTATCTCCCATGTCGAGATGCTGCTTCCGGGCGACATGCGTCCCACCGAAGCCCCCAAAGTGATTGAAGACGCTCAGGCGCTTGCCAACGGCCTTGAACTCACCAAAGACCTGGCCAACCTGCCCCCCAACATCTGCACGCCCACCTACCTCGCCAATCAGGCCAAGGCCCTTGCACGAAGCTTTCGCCTAAAAGTGGAAGTGCTCGACCGCGCCGCCATGGAAAAGCTGGGCATGAATTCGCTTTTGGCCGTGGCCCAGGGTTCGGCTCAGCCACCCCAGTTCATCATCCTGCAGCACTCCGGCGGCACCGCCAAGGATGCGCCTCATGTGCTGGTGGGCAAAGGCATTACCTTTGACACCGGTGGTATTTCGCTCAAGCCCGCAGGTGACATGGATGAAATGAAATACGACATGTCGGGTGCGGCCACCGTGTTGGGTGTCATGCGCGCCATTGCGGAGATGGGCTTAAAACGCAACGTGATTGGCGTGATTCCCACCTGTGAAAACATGCCCAGCGGAACCGCCACGCGGCCTGGCGACATTGTCACCTCCATGTCCGGCCAGACCATCGAAATCCTGAATACGGATGCCGAAGGTCGTCTGATCTTGTGTGACGCCCTGACCTATGTTGAAAAATTCAAGCCCGCATCGGTCATTGACATCGCCACACTCACGGGCGCCTGTGTCATTGCCCTCGGTGGCGTGAACTCAGGGCTTTTCACTCCTGACGACGACATGGCTGCCGCCATCCTCAAAGCTGGCCAAGACGCTCTTGACCCAGCCTGGCGCATGCCCCTGCAAGACGAATACCAGGAACTGCTGAAGTCGCCCTTTGCCGATATGGCCAATGTGGGTGGCCGAGCCGCCGGCAGCGTCAGCGCCGCCTGCTTCTTGTGGCGTTTCACCAAAGCCTATCGCTGGGCCCACCTGGACATCGCAGGCACTGCCTGGAAATCCGGCGCAGCCAAGGGAGCCACCGCAAGACCCGTCTCGTTGCTGGTGGAATATCTTCGAAATGGCCTGGAGTAAACGGCATGCTCCTTGGCCATGACCTCGATTGATTTTCATTTCAACACCCCGAATCGACTGGAATACGCCTGTCGTCTGACCAGAAAAATTCTCAACGCGGGCCAGATTCAACCTGAATCCCCCTTGGTGGTGTTTTGCACCAATCGCCAACGGCTTGATGAATTCGATGACCTTCTCTGGAGCCTCTGGCCAGAGGACTTCATTCCTCACGCCCATGTTGAATTGCCCGAGGCCGCGGAATCGCCCATCGTGTTAACCCACGACGACATTCGCCTTGAAGCCCATCATTTCTTGCTCAATCTTGACGACGCCACACCGTCGTTCTTTGCACGCTTCACACGGCTCTTCGAAGTGGTCTCGCGAGACGATTCCGACAGAGCGCTGGCCCGGGAGCGTTTCGCGTTTTATCGCGACCGTGGCTACACCATCAACAACTTTGATCTCTCTAAAAAATCACCATGACCGAACTGGCCAAATCCTTCGAACCCAGCGACATCGAATCCCGTTGGGGCCCCGAATGGGAACGACGTGGCCTTTATGCGGCCGGTCGAAAGCCTAATGCTCCCGGCTTCTCCATCCAGCTTCCGCCGCCCAATGTCACGGGCACCCTGCACATGGGGCATGCGTTTAACCAGACGCTGATGGACACCCTCACCCGCTGGCATCGCATGAAGGGTGATAACACCCTCTGGCTGCCAGGCACCGACCATGCCGGCATTGCCACCCAGATCGTGGTGGAGCGACAGCTTGATGCGCAGGGCACCTCGCGCCATGACCTTGGCCGTGAGGCATTCATTGATCGCGTGTGGCAGTGGAAAGAGCAGTCGGGCTCCACCATCACCGGACAGATGCGGCGTCTTGCCGCCAGCTGCGACTGGGATCTTGAATACTTCACCATGAATCCGCAGTGCTCTGAGGTGGTGAAGGAAGTCTTCGTCGCCTTGTACGAGCAAGGCCTGATCTATCGTGGCAAGCGTCTGGTGAACTGGGACCCAAAGCTGCTCACCGCCGTGTCCGATCTTGAGGTGGTGAGTGAAGAGGAGGATGGATTTTTATGGTCCATCCACTACCCGCTTACGGACGGAAGCCAGGGGCTGGTGGTGGCCACCACCCGACCAGAAACCATGCTGGGTGACGTGGCGGTGGCTGTGAACCCCGCCGATGAACGCTATCAGCACCTGATTGGCAAACACCTGAAGCTGCCCCTGGTGAACCGCGAGATTCCGGTGATCGCGGACGATTACGTCGATGCGGCCTTCGGCACGGGGTGCGTGAAGATCACACCCGCCCACGACTTCAACGACTACGCCATGGGCGAGCGCCACGGGCTGGAAAAAATCAACATCCTCACGCTCGATGCGAAGATCAACGAGAACGCACCCAAGCCCTATCAAGGCCTTGATCGCTTTGAGGCCCGCAAGGCCATTCTTGCCGACCTTGATGCGCTTGGCCTTTTGATGGAAACCAAACCCCATAAGCTCATGGTTCCACGAGGCGATCGAACCAACACCGTGATTGAACCCATGCTCACGGACCAATGGTTTGTGGCCATGAGTAAGCCCGCACCCAATCAGCCGGGTGTACACACCCCTGGTCAGAGCATTGCCGGTCGGGCACTGGAGGTCGTCGACCAAGGTCAGATTCAATTCGTTCCTGAGAACTGGACATCCACCTATCGACACTGGCTTGAGAATATTCAAGACTGGTGCATTTCACGTCAGCTCTGGTGGGGCCATCAGATTCCCGCCTGGTATAAGGCCGACACGCACGGCGCAGCCATTCATGACGGCACGGTTTTTGTGGCTAGAAGCGAAACCGAGGCTAAACAACAAGCCAAGGCAAGCGGCTGGGATGGCGCCATCACCCGAGACCCGGACGTTCTCGACACCTGGTTCTCCTCCGCCTTGGTGCCGTTTTCCACCCTGGTCGACCCCAATCAGGTCTGGGACCATCAACAACATCGCCCAAACATCAAGCCTGAGCTTGAGCAATATCTGCCGTCCAGCGTCTTGGTCACCGGCTTTGACATCATCTTCTTTTGGGTGGCCCGCATGGTCATGATGACCTGCCACTTCACGGGCAAGGTGCCCTTTCATCATGTCTATGTGCATGCCTTGGTGAGGGACGCCGAAGGCCAAAAGATGAGTAAGTCCAAGGGCAACACCCTGGACCCAATCGACCTGATCGATGGCATCGCGCTTGATCAGCTTGTGGCCAAACGCACCTCGGGTCTGATGAACCCCAAGCAGGCCGCGCAGATTGAAAAGAAAACCCGCGCAGAGTTTCCATCAGGCATTTCCGCCTTCGGCACCGACGCCCTGCGCTTTACCTTTGCAAGCCTTGCTACGCCAGGCCGCAACATCAACTTTGACCTCAGCCGCTGCGAGGGCTATCGAAACTTTTGCAACAAGCTCTGGAACGCCACACGATTTGTATTGATGAATTGCGAAGGCCAGGACAACGGCCTGGACGTCTGCGCCGGTGACTGCGGGCCAGAGGGTGTTCTGAATTTCACCTTTGTGGATCGATGGATTGTTTCGCAGCTGCAACGCACCGAGGCTGCCGTCGATCAGCACCTGACGGATTACCGTTTTGATCTGGCTGCACGCGAGATCTACGAATTTGTGTGGAATGAATTCTGTGACTGGTATCTTGAACTGGCCAAGGTGCAGATTGCCCAAGGACAGCCCAATGCGCAGAAAGCCGCGCGGCGCACACTGCTTCGTGTGCTGGAAGCGATTTTGCGCCTGGCCCACCCCATGATCCCCTTCATCACCGAAGAGCTCTGGCAGACCGTGGCCAAGACCGCCAAAAGGTCGCCAAGACTTGAAGCGGGCGAATGGGATTCCATCGTCACCGCCGCTTATCCGAAGTCCGAACCCGGAAAGATCGACGAACTCGCCGAGGCCCGGGTGATGGAACTCAAAGCGATGATCGGCGCCGTGCGCGTACTGCGCTCCGAGATGAACCTGTCGCCCGCCGACAAAGTGCCGCTTCGCATCAGCCTTGAAAACATCCATGCAATGAATGCATCCACCAAGCTTGATCTTCGACAGGAATCGCTTGAGCGCCAACAGATGGCGGCCAGCCTAAAGGCTCTGGCCCGGCTAAGCGATGTCACCTTTGAAAGCGGCTTAGGCGAAGAGGCCAAGCGGGCGCCAGTGCAGATTGTGGGCGACCTCAAACTGATGCTGGTGGTGGCCATTGATGTGGAAGCCGAGCGCGCGCGACTTGCCAAAGAGATCGCCCGCCTAGAAGGTGAAATCGCGAAGGCCAAAGGCAAGCTCTCCAACGAGAGCTTCGTTGCGCGGGCGCCAGCGGAAGTGGTCGCACAGGAGAAAGAGCGACTCGCCACCTTTGAAACCGCGCTCGCTCGCGTCAACGACCAGCTGAAGAATTTTTAAGCCACAAGCGGCGAACCCTCGGGCATTCACTCGATGAGCGTTGGAGCCGATGGTTCATCAGGCGACCGCGAAGAGAG
>JBBAQV010000060.1:0-6724 GCA_040400125.1 Burkholderiaceae bacterium | reverse complement strand
GGCTTTGCCCCTTTTCTGGGCGGGCCCTTGCACAGCCGAAAGCTCGCCAATTAAATCAATTGCATGACGAACCAAGGAGATTCAGTGAAACCACTCATGATTCAAAAGGCCGCGGTGCTTGGCGCTGGCGTGATGGGCGCTCAGATTGCGGGGCACCTGGCCAACGCCGGGATTTCGGTCGAACTCTTCGACCTTCCAAGCAAGGAAGGTGATCGCAACCAGGTTGTCAATTCCGCCATCGCTCGTCTGGGCAAGCTTGAGCCGGCACCACTGGCCAGTCCCTCGGTGTTAAGCCTGATTCGCGCCTGCAACTACGACGACCATCTTGATCGCTTGGCCGACTGCCAGCTTGTCGTGGAAGCCGTGGCCGAACGCATGGACATCAAGCGTTCGTTGTACGCCAAGGTGGCCCCCAAGATTGCAGGCAACGCATGGGTGGCTTCCAATACCTCTGGGCTCTCGATTGAATCGCTTTCCAAAGAGATTCCAGAATCACTGCGCACTCGTTTCTGCGGTATGCACTTTTTTAATCCGCCCCGCTACATGAGCCTGGTGGAATTGATTCCAACCCAGGCCACCGACTCATCGGTGATGGATGCCCTGGAGGCGTGGCTCACCCGCACCGTGGGTAAATCGGTGGTGCGTGCGAAAGACACCCCCAATTTCATTGCCAATCGCATCGGCGTCTTTTCTCTATTGGCCACCATGCGACACACCGAGGCCTTCGGTCTTGGGCTTGACACCGTTGATGCACTCACCGGCCCCAAGATTGGACGCCCCAAAAGCGCAAGCTATCGCACCGTGGATGTGGTGGGTATCGACACCCTTGCCCATGTGGTCAAAACCATGGACGAGCAGCTGCCCAACGACCCTTGGCATGGCTGGTTTAAGCCTCCAGGCTGGCTTTCTGCGCTGATTGAGAAGGGCGCACTTGGCCAGAAATCTGGCGCGGGTCTTTACAAGAAAGAAGGCAAAGAGATTCATGTGCTTGATCTTAAAACGGGGGCATATCGCAAAAGCGACAGCAGCATTGACCCCGAAGTCGAGGCCATCCTCAAGATCAAGAAGCCTGACGAAAAGTTCAAGGCGCTTCGCGCATCAAGCCATCCGCAAGCTCAATTCCTGTGGGCCATCTTTCGCGACGTCTTCCACTACAGTGCCTATCACCTAAGCGACATCGCCCACAACGCTCGAGATCTTGATTTCGCACTGCGCTGGGGCTTTGGCTGGGCCATGGGCCCGTTCGAGCTCTGGCAGGCAGCAGGATGGCAAGACATTGCCAAGGCCATCAGTGATGACATCGAAGCAGGCAAGACAGTCAATGCCAAACTGCCCATCTGGGCCTTGGAGGCCGACCGAAAGGGCGTGCACTCATCCGCAGGTTCGTATTCTCCGGTGGATAAAAAAGCAGCGCCACGATCTTCACTCCCTGTTTACCAGCGGCATTACTTCCCCGAGGCCTTATTAGGCGAGCGTGCCCTGCATGAGATGGGCGACCCTGCCGAGTGGGCCGGCGAGACCGTCTTTGAAAACACCGGTGTTCGCCTGTGGCGCATGCCCGAGCGCGACCCCGGCATTGGCATCCTTTCGTTCAAGTCGAAGATGCACACCGTTGGAGACGACGTGCTGCAGGGAATTCTTGACGCCTTAAAGTTTGCCGAGGCTAATCTTGAAGGTGTGGTGCTTTGGCATTCAGCACCCTTTTCAGTGGGCGCCAACCTGAAGCAGGTGGCCGAGGCCTGTGCTGCCAAAGATTTTGAGCGGCTCGACAAGATGATTGAGCAGTTCCAGGCCTGCTCGCAGGCGCTGAAGTATTGCGGCGTGCCTGTGGTGGCGGCCACCCAAGGTATGGCGCTTGGCGGAGGCTGTGAGTTCTTGATGCATTCGCAGCATCGCGTCATGGCGCTCGAAACCTATTCGGGCTTGGTCGAAGCTGGCGTGGGCCTGATTCCCGCGGGCGGAGGCTGCAAAGAATACGCCGTGCGAGCCTCTCAGTGGGCCGCGAAGAGCCCCACACCCGGCGAAGTCTTCCCCTTCATTCAGGCGGTCTTCCCAAGCATTGCCATGGCGAAGGTGGGCAAGAGCGCACTGCAGATTATTGAAATGGGACTGGGCAAGCCATCGGACCAGATTGTCTTCAATACCCAGGAACTGCTCTTTGCCGGTTTGAAAGCTGCGCGGCACCTGGCCGACACAGTGAAGCCCACCAACCTTCCCCCGGCTTTATTCCCCGTGGCAGGCCGCACCGGTGTCGCCAACCTTTCAATGATGCTGGTCAACATGCATGAAGGAAAGATGATCAGCGACCACGACTATCGGGTGGCATTGGCCGCAGCGAATGCGCTGTGTGGCGGTGACATTGATGCAGGAAGCCTGGTGGATGAAGCCTGGCTCATCACGATTGAGCGTGCGGAATTCGTGAAGCTGCTTAAAACACCCGAGACTCAGGCGCGGATCACGCACATGCTTGAAACCGGCAAGCCACTTCGTAACTGACAGGACAGACCATGACACGACAGATTCAAGACGCCTATATCGTTTCCGCACAGCGGCTTGCTGTGGGCCGAAAGAACGGCGCATTTCGCACCACTCGACCGGACGATCTTCTGGCTGCAGCCATTCAGGGCAGCATGAGCAAGGTCCCTTCGCTGGACCCCGCCTTGATTGGCGACGTCATTGTTGGCTGCGCCATGCCCGAGGCCGAGCAAGGAATGAACGTGGCCCGAATCGGTGCCCTCTTGGCAGGACTCCCACAATCGGTTCCGGGCATGACGATCAATCGATTCTGTGCGTCCGGTCTTCAGGCTGTGGCGCTCGCCGCCCAGAAAATTCAGCTCGGCGAGGCTGACGCCATGATTGCGGCCGGAACGGAATCCATGAGCCTGATGCCTCAGATGATGGGCAATAAGGTGGCCATGAACCCACGAGTCTTTGCTGAACAAGAACATCTTGGCATTGCCTATGGCATGGGCATGACCGCAGAGAAGGTTGCTGAGCAGTGGAAGGTGTCGCGTGACGACCAGGATCAGTTTGCCCTTGAGTCTCATCAAAAGGCGTTGGCCGCCCAGGCCGCCGGGGAGTTCTCGGCCGAGATCTCACCCTTTGACGTGGTTCGCCACGAGCCGAACCTTGAGTCGGGTGTGATTCGCGAGACCAAAAAAACCATCTCAAACGATGAAGGTCCTCGCGCCGACAGCAGTCTGGAGAAGCTTGGAAAGCTCAAGCCCGTTTTCCTCACCAAAGGTTCGGTCACTGCGGGCAATTCATCCCAGATGTCGGATGGCGCGGGCGCACTGGTGCTGGTGTCAGGTGACACGCTGCGTCGATTCAACCTTCAACCCTTGGCCCGCTTTGCCGGCTTTGCGGTGGCGGGGGTGGCCCCGGAGATCATGGGCATTGGGCCTATTGCGGCCATTCCCAAGGTGTTGGCACAGGCCGGCGTGAAGCAAGGTGATCTGGACTGGATCGAACTGAACGAAGCCTTTGCAGCCCAGGCACTTGCCGTGATTCGCGAGCTTGGCCTTGACCCGAAACTCGTCAACCCTTTGGGCGGCGCTATTGCGTTGGGTCACCCACTGGGAGCCACCGGTGCCATTCGTTCCTGCACCGCAGTTCATGGCTTGCAGCGCCGTCAGAAGCGCTATGGCATGGTGACCATGTGCATCGGCACAGGCATGGGAGCAGCAGGGCTCTTCGAGCGTCTTTAAGTGAACACCGCCTGGATTTTCAAACTGCCCCCAAGGCTGCGGGCGTGGCTTGTTCGCGTGGGCTTTAACCTGCACCCCCCATTTCGGGGAACGGGCGGGCGCATCACCTATGTTTCGGACGATCTGCTGCAGATGCGCGCAAGACTTCCACACAGCTGGAAGACGAAGAACATCGTCGGTTCAATCTACGGCGGGTCCTTGTTTGCCGTGACCGACGGCCCTCACCCCATGATGCTGATGGCCGCACTTGGACCCAGCGTGGTGGTCTGGGACAAAAACGCCACCATTCGTTATCGAAAACCCGCGTTCACAGAACTCACCGTTGATTTCATCCTCTCAGATGGTGATCTTGCTGCGATTCGGGCGGCGCTTGACTCGGTTCAGGAATGCTCGCATCGCTTCGTGATGGATCTCATCGATTCCGATGGCCAATCCCACGCAACGATCGAAAGAATCATTTACATCGCGAAGAAGTCGTTCTACCAAGAAAAAATCAAACAGGCACTCTGAACGAGATGCCTCAGGAGACTTGAATGGAAAAGGTTTGGCTCAAGAGTTACCCCGAAGGCGTTCCTGCCGAAGTGACCCTCAACCCCGAGACCTCGGTGGTGGATCTCTTCGAAGAGGCCTGCAACGAGTTCTCAAGCCGAACGGCCTACGTCAGCATGGGCATTTCCATGAGCTTTCGCGAGCTCGACCAGATGACCACGGCCTTTGCCCAGTACCTGCAGTCACAGGGGCTTCAAAAAGGTGATCGCGTGGCGCTCATGATGCCCAATGTCTTGCAATACCCCGTCGCTCTTTTCGGAACGCTGAAAGCCGGTGGCGTGGTGGTGAACTGCAACCCGCTTTACACCCCCCGAGAGCTTGAGCATCAGCTGGTGGATTCCGGAGCCACCTTTGTTGTCATTCTTGAGAACTTCGCCCACACCCTTGAACAGGTCATCAGCAAAACCCAGGTTAAGCATGTGGTGGTGACCCCTTTGGGCGAACTTCTTGGCACCGTGAAAGGGGCCATCGTGAACCTGGTGGTGCGCAAGGTGAAAAAACTTGTTCCACCCTGGGCCATTCCCCAATCCATTTCGCTCAAAAAAGCGCTCGAGCTTGGCCGGGGTCATGCCATGCGCAAGCCTTCGCTCAACGCGAAAGATCTGGCCTTTTTGCAATACACCGGCGGCACCACAGGGGTTTCAAAAGGTGCCATCCTGACCCACGGCAATATCGTGGCCAATGTCATGCAGGCCGAAGCCTGGATCAGCCCCGTGGTGCGTCGTGGCGAAGAGGTGATCATCACAGCGTTGCCGCTCTATCACATCTTCGCGCTCACCGCGAACTGCCTCACCTTCATGCGAATTGGGGCAAAAAATATTCTCATTCCCAATGCGCGCGATTTCTCGGCCTTCATCAAAGAGTGGGCGAAGTATCCGGTGACAGTGTTCACCGGCGTGAACACGCTATTTAATGCGCTCTTGAACCACCCTGATTTCGCCAAACTTAATTTCAGCACCCTGCGGCTAACGTTGGGGGGCGGCATGGCCGTTCAGAAACCCGTGGCTGAGCGTTGGCGTCAGGTTACCCAGAGCCCTTTGTCTCAGGCCTATGGGCTGACCGAGACATCACCCGCGGCAACCATTAATCCGCTTTACGACCTTCCTTTCTCAGGCTCGATTGGGCTGCCAATTTCGTCCACGCTGGTTTCCATTCGTGACGATCAGGGACAAGAACTGAAGGTGGGCGATGTTGGCGAGATCTGCATCGCCGGGCCTCAGGTGACCCAAGGCTACTGGGGCCGGCCCGAAGAAACCGAAAAGGTTTTCACTCAGGACGGTTTCCTGAAAACTGGCGACATGGGCTATGTCGATGAACACGGCTATGTCTTCTTGGTGGACCGCAAAAAAGACATGATCCTTGTGTCAGGCTTTAACGTCTACCCGAATGAGGTCGAAGAAGTGGTGGCCATGCACCCCGCCGTGCGCGAGGTGGCCGCGATTGGCGTGGCTGACGAACAATCTGGCGAGGCCGTGAAGGTGGTGATTGCCAGCAATGACCCAAATCTAAGCAAAGAGGCGGTGATCGAGCACTGCAAAAAATACCTGACGAACTACAAGTGCCCCAGGCATGTGGAGTTCCGGGACGAACTTCCGAAGACGAACGTTGGAAAGATTCTGAGGCGGGCGCTGCGGGATTAATGGTCTGCGACGCAAGAGTTGGTGGGCCGTGCTGGACTCGAACCAGCAACCAAAAGATTATGATTCCGAGTTGCCTTCTTGGATTTGAATACCGATCTTTTTGAGCCCGATCCTCAGGGGGTCCAAGTGATTTTCGACCACAAGCCAAATAGCGTCCAGATCAAGCCCAAGGTAATCATGCACCACGACGTTTCTAAATCCGGCAATTGCACGCCATGGCAAATCGGGCGCTAACTTTTTAGATTCATCGCTTAAACGTCCCGCCGACTCGGCCATGGTTTGTAAATTCCGGATTACAGCATCCTGGATCAAGCGAGAACTTAGAAAGTTTTCTTGGCTACCGTCGCAATACTCAAAAACCCGCTCAATACACTCGAGCATGTGAGCGATATAAATTCGATCACGATTTTTTAAGTCCATAAAGTACTTAGATCTGAACCGATTCGGCTAAAACCTGCTCGCGCATCAGCGGGTGTAATGCGTTGATGGTGACAACGTCGACCTTGCGATCGAGAAGTTCCTGAGCGTCCATAAGCAGAGAGCCAAGCTCAAAGCCAGACAGCGCTCGCCCAGGCTCAATCAAGAGGTCTACATCGCTGTTCTCATCCGCATCACCACGGGCCATCGAGCCAAAAACGCTGAGACGCCGCGCGCCATAGCGCTCAGCAATCTGTCTAAGTTGGTTTCGATTCGATTCAATCAGCGGGTGCATAAGAGTCTCAGTATTCCAAGGATGGTTCGACTGTAACCCTTAAGTCAAACTCTCGGCAAGGGTTGGTGGGCCGTGCTGGACTCGAACCAGCGACCAAAGGATTATGAGTCCTCTGC
>JBBAQV010000059.1:0-6891 GCA_040400125.1 Burkholderiaceae bacterium | reverse complement strand
GGCGGCTGCGTGGAAATTTCGGGTGTGCCACGCATGCATGAGCGGCCCATTGGCGATCTCGTGGACGGGCTTCGCGCGCTGGGCGCCAGAATTGACTACATGGGTCAGGACGGATTCCCGCCCCTGCGCATTCACGGGGTTCGGCTTGATGTGAAATCCGCCATCAAGGTGAAGGGCAATACCTCCAGCCAGTTCCTCACGGGGCTGATGCAGGCAGCGCCCATGCTGGCTAGTCAGTGGCAGCGGCCGCTTCGGCTTGAGGTTGAAGGTGAACTCATCAGCAAGCCCTATGTGGCCATCACCCAGTCGGTGTTAAAACGTTTTGGTGTGACGGTGAATGAGCTTTCGGGTGCGTCGATTGGTTACGAGGTGCAGCCCCAGACCATTGAATCACCGGGAATGCTTGAGGTGGAAGGCGACGCCTCGTCGGCGTCTTATTTTCTTGCTGCGGGGCTTTTGGGTCACGGCCCTGTCAGGGTGGTGGGTGCGGGCTCCGAAAGCGTACAGGGTGACGTTCGCTTCGCCGATGCTCTGGCCAAAATGGGCGCGACCATCACATGGGGGCCCAACTGGATCGAGTCCTCGTTTGATCCAGGCAAAGGGCCCGTCAAGGGTGTTGATCTTGACTGCAACGCCATCCCCGACGCTGCCATGACTCTTGTGGTCTGCGCGCTCTTCGCCCAAGGCCCGACCACACTGCGCAACATTGGCTCATGGCGCGTGAAAGAGACCGACCGAATTCTGGCCATGGCCACGGAATGCCGAAAGCTTGGCGCTAAGGTGGATTTCGGTGACGACTGGATTCGTATCGACCCCCCTCGGGCGCTTACCCCCGCATCCATTGAAACCTATGACGACCATCGTGTGGCCATGAGTTTTTCTCTGGCAAGCTTTGGCAATGCCACCGTGAAGATTCTTGATCCCGGCTGCGTGGCGAAAACCTTTCCCGCTTACTTCGAAGTCTTCTCGGATCTCTGTTCCCAAGCAGTACCGGTGCTGGCCATCGATGGCCCAACGGCTTCAGGGAAGGGCACGATTGCCAGCCTGGTGGCGGAGGCCTTGGGTTTTGGCTATCTGGATAGCGGTGCCCTTTATCGAATCACGGCGCTTGCCGCCAAGATGGAGGGTGTTGGGCAAGATGACGAGCAGGCCTTGGCTTCATTGGCCACCGCGATGGATCTTGAGTTTTTGGGACAGACCATTCTGCTGGATGGCGTGAATGTCTCGGAAGCCATTCGGGCTGAAGATATCGGTGTTTTAGCCTCAAAAATAGCAGTTTTGCCAGCTGTTCGCCGATCTTTGCTGCTTCGCCAGCGGGATTTCGCAAGGCTTCCTGGCCTTGTGGCCGATGGACGTGACATGGGAACTGTGGTTTTTCCCAAAGCCCGACTCAAGATTTTTCTCACCGCCACCGCCCGCGCAAGAGCCGAAAGACGCTACAAGCAATTGATTGATAAGGGTTTTTCTTGTAACCTCGACAGTCTTTCCGCCGATTTGGAGGCGCGAGATGCACGGGATGCCTCCCGCGCGGTCGCTCCCTTGAAACCGGCACAGGGGGCGATGGTGATTGATTCCACCACGCTCTCGATTGACCAGGTGGTGCAGGCAGTCGTTAATGCCTGGCGTTCGGAATCCGTTCGCCTGACCGGCAATATCTCCTAGCTGCACTGAATTTAACTCCGCTGTGACCGGGCGCTTCTTCGGCCTGCGAATGGTGTGTTTTATGACTTCATGTCGGAAACTTTTTCTTAATGTCCCAACAACTTAACCAACTTGGCGAAATCGCCAAAAACGCTGCTCCCGATTCTTTTGCTGCCATGTTTGCAGAATCCATCGCCCGCCAAGAAATGCGCGCAGGCGAGGTCATCACCGCCGAGGTGGTGCGCATCGACCAGAACCATGTGGTGGTCAATGCCGGATTGAAATCCGAAAGTTTTATTCCTCTTGAAGAATTCTTTAACGACCAAGGTCAGGTCGATGTCAAAGAAGGCGATTTCGTCTCTGTGGCCATCGAAGCCTTGGAAGATGGCCGTGGCGAAACCCGCCTCTCGCGTGACCGCGCCAAGCGCCTGGCCGCATGGGTGAGCCTTGAGCAGGCCTTGGAAAATGGTGATGTCGTCATTGGCACCGTCACCGGCAAGGTGAAGGGCGGATTAACCGTCATGACCAACGGCATCCGCGCGTTTTTGCCGGGATCCCTGGTGGACACACGCCCCATCAAAGACACCTCGCACATTGAAGGCAAGACGCTTGACTTCAAAGTGATCAAACTTGATCGTAAGCGCAACAACGTCGTGTTGTCGCGTCGTGCCATTGTCGAAGCCTCGATGGGCGAAGACCGCGCCAAGCTGATGGAAAACCTCAAAGAAGGCTCCACCGTTACCGGCGTGGTGAAGAACATCACCGACTACGGCGCATTCGTCGACCTCGGCGGTATCGATGGCCTCTTGCACATCACCGACATGGCCTGGCGTCGTGTTCGTCATCCGTCCGAAGTGCTCACCGTGGGCCAGGAAGTTACCGCCCGTGTTCTGCGCTACGACGTGGACAAGAACCGCGTTTCACTTGGCGTGAAGCAGCTTGGTGATGACCCCTGGGATGGCATTGGACGTCGCTACCCCCAGAGCACCCGCATGTTCGGTAAGGTCACCAACATCACCGACTACGGCGCATTCGTGGAAATCGAACCCGGCATCGAAGGCCTGGTTCACGTTTCCGAAATGGACTGGACCAACAAGAACGTCAACCCCGGCAAAGTGGTGCAGGTTGGCGACGAAGTCGAAGTCATGGTGCTCGAGATCGACGGCGAGCGCCGCCGCATTTCGCTGGGCATGAAGCAGTGCCGTGCCAACCCATGGGAAGAATTTGCCTCGGGCCACAACAAGGGCGACAAGGTCAAAGGTCAGATCAAGTCGATCACCGACTTTGGTGTCTTCATCGGCCTGCCTGGCAACATCGACGGACTGGTTCACCTCTCCGACCTCTCCTGGTCCGAGAGCGCCGAAGAGGCTGTGCGCAACTTCAAAAAGGGCGACGAACTCGAGGCCGTGGTGCTGGCCATCGATGTCGAGCGCGAGCGCATCTCTCTGGGTGTGAAGCAGCTCGACGGAGACCCCTTCACGTCGTATGTTTCGCGCTTTGACAAGGGCGACATGGTCAAGGGCACCGTGAAAGAAGTCGACGCCAAAGGCGCCACCATCACCCTTGACATCGATGTCGAGGGCTATCTGCGCGCTTCGGAAATCTCACGCGACCGCGTGGAAGACGCCTCCAAGGTGATGTCGGTTGGCGACACCGTGGAAGCCATGGTGGTGAACGTGGACCGCAAGACCCGCGTGATCAATCTTTCCATCAAAGCCAAAGACTCTGCCGAGACCGCCGAGACCATGCAAAAGATGGCTGCTGAGACTTCCGGTGCTGCAGGCACCACCAGTCTTGGTGCTCTCTTGCGTGCCAAGCTCGACGATCAAGGCAACAAAGAGTAATCAATGACCAAGTCTGAATTAATCGCTCGGCTCACCGAGCGATTGAATCAGCGAGGCACACCGCTTGCATCTCGCGATTGCGAGTTCGCTGTGAAAACGATTCTTGATGCGATGACCGAAGCCCTTGGGCATCGGCACCGCATCGAGATTCGTGGCTTCGGCACCTTTTCTCTTTCTTACCGTCCGGCCCGTGTGGGCCGAAACCCGAAATCCGGCGCCCAGGTTCCGGTGCCCGAAAAGCGGGTTCCTCATTTCAAGCCCGGCAAAGATCTTCGTGAACGGGTGGACATTTCCAACCTATGCGATTAATCGCTTTTGTTTTTCGTCTGGCACTCTTTCTTGTGGTGCTCCTTTTTGCTCTGGCCAACACCCACCCGGTAAGCCTGACCCTGGTCCCGGGCATGGATCGCCTGACCTTCGAGGCGCCGATGGCACTCTGGGTGGTTGGCATTTTTGCCCTCGGTGTGCTGGTCTGCTTTCTTTACCTCTTGCCCACTCTGGTGAGCGCCTGGCGAAAGCCCGCGAAAGATTTCAATGGAAATTGATCTCGCCTGGCTTCTGGCTCTGCCTTTGTTGTTTGCGCTTGGCTGGGTGACGGCTCGTTTTGACCGCGGTCAGCAGGGTCGGGAGATTCGCCATCTGCCCAAAGACATTCTTGACGGCCTTTCGGCCGTGCTCACCAACGACCTGGGGCGGGCAACAGAATCCTTGCTCGCGGCCGCCCGATCCGCCCCAGATTCCATCGAGATTCACCGCGCAGTAGGTAACCTTTACCGCAGGCGCGGGCTGATTGACCGCGCCATTGAAGTCCATGAAGCCGCCTTGCAACAGCCCACCATTGGCGAGAACGACCGGCTTATTCTTTCGCTTGATCTTGGCCGCGATTACCTTGCCGCCGGCCTCTTTGATCGTGCTGCTGCATTATTGGAATCGGTGGTTCAGTTGACGGATGTTGAAGCATCGGACGCTGAGGCTTCCTCGGCGGCCGCTTCGACCGATTCAAACACGGGGCGTGCGGGGCTTTCCAATCAGGCGCGCGCACTCCTCATGGAAATTGCGGATCGCACCCGGGATTGGTCTGCGGCCATTCGCTGGGCTCAAGAGATGCATTCCCACCGGGCAGCATTTGAAGGCCACAGCTTTGCTCAGCTGATGGGGCATTTTCATTGTGAACTGGCCTTGGAGGCGCTGGCCCGTGATCAGCGTGAAGAGGCAAGGCTTGCCCTGATTCAGGCCGAAGGCTTTGATGCGCCGGGCCCTAAGGCACGCATCGCCTCCATTCGTGAACAGATGGGTGATGCACCCCTGGCAGCGGGCACGCATGAATCCCCCGCGCTTCGCGCCTGCAAGGTCTGCGGCTTTCGCAGCCGACAGCAGCTTTGGCAGTGCCCAGGATGTCACCACTGGGACCAATTCACGCCGGCAAAGGCCTGACATATCCATTTGAAAATTACATCATGAGCACAGCGCTGAATCATTCGAATGTCTTGGTCGTGGGCGATGTCATGCTGGACCGTTATTGGTTTGGCGACGCCGAGCGCATTTCTCCGGAAGCGCCGGTGCCCGTGGTGCGGGTTCAACAATCCGACGAGCGCCTTGGCGGGGCGGCCAACGTGGCCCGCAACATTGTGTCGCTGGGCGCCAAGGCCCATCTGATGGGCGTGGTGGGCAGCGACGAACCCGGACGCACCCTGCATCAGCTGGTTCAAGAATGCGGAATTGCCGATCATCTGGTGGACGACCCTTCCGTGAAGACCACGGTGAAGCTTCGAGTGCTGGCCCAACGTCAACAGCTTCTGAGGGTGGATTTCGAATCCACACCGGATCATGAAGTGTTGGTGGAAAAGCTGGATCAGTTCAAGGCATTGCTTCCGCAGGTGAAGGCGGTGGTGCTTTCGGATTATGGCAAGGGTGGACTGCTCCACATCGCCCAGATGATTGCAGCCGCCAAGGCCATGGGCGTGTTGACCTTGGTTGACCCAAAAGGTGACGACTATCGCCGTTACGCCGGAGCCACCTTGCTTACTCCCAACCGATCCGAGTTCCGACAGGTGGTGGGCCGATGGGCCAATGAAGCCGAGATGACCCAAAAGGCGCATCAGCTTCGCACATCGCTTGGTCTTGACCATCTGCTGGTCACCCGCTCGGAAGAAGGCATGAGTCTTTACACCACCCATGAAGGCGCACCGCACGAGATCCACGTGCCTGCTCGGGCACGCGAGGTCTTTGACGTCAGCGGTGCGGGCGACACGGTGATTGCCACGCTGGCTGTGATGCTGGCAGCAGGCGAGCCGCTGATGAAGTCGGTTGAGATGGCCAACCGCGCTGGCGGCATTGTGGTGGGCAAGCTTGGCACGGCCACGGTCAGTGCCGCAGAACTCTTTTCGGAAGGAACATCATGAGCATCATCGTGACGGGCGCAGCAGGGTTCATCGGTAGCAATCTGGTCAAGGCACTGAACCTTGCTGGCGAGCAGGATGTCATTGCGGTGGATGAGATGTCCGACGCCGACAAGTTTAAAAATCTTGTCGACTGTGAAATTAGCGACTACCTGGACAAAGACGATTTCATCGATCGCATCGAGATGGGGCTTGACCCGAAACGGGTGAGCGCCATTCTTCACCAAGGGGCCTGTTCCGACACCATGGAAACCGATGGCCGCTTCATGATGGACAACAACTTTCGCTATTCCAGAATTCTTTTGGGCTGGGCGCAAAAGCACCGCATTCCATTTCTGTACGCATCATCGGCAGCGGTCTATGGCGGCAGCACGGAATTTCGGGAAGAGCGCGCCCTGGAGGCGCCGCTCAATGTCTATGGCTATTCCAAGTTTCTTTTTGATCAGACCGTGCGTCCATTGTTAGCGGGTCGGCCGACGGCACCCGTGGTGGGCTTTCGTTACTTCAATGTCTATGGCCCGCGAGAGCAGCACAAGGGCCGCATGGCGTCGGTGGCCTTTCACCATTTCAACCAGTACCGCGCCGAAGGGCGAGTGAAGCTTTTTGAAGGCCACGAAGGCTGGAAGGCTGGCGAGCAGCAGCGGGACTTTGTTTCGGTGGACGATGTCGTGAAGGTGAACCTGCACTTTCTGAATCAGGCGCTCTCTGGAAAAGGAAAGAGCGGCATCTTTAACCTGGGCACGGGCCGGGCACAAACCTTCAACGAGGTGGCGCAGGCCGTGATCAACACCATCGACGGCACCCAGCATTCGGTGGCCCAGCTGGTGAGCAGCAAGAAAATTGAATACATCGCCTTTCCTGAAGCGCTTAAAGGGAAATACCAAAGCTTCACCCAGGCCGACCTGACCAGGCTCCGCGCGGCGGGCTACAAGGCGAATTTTCTCTCCGTACAAGAAGGCGTGAGCCGCTATGTCAACGCTCGCCTTACCGCTTCTTAAATACCGCCT
>JBBAQV010000058.1:0-6956 GCA_040400125.1 Burkholderiaceae bacterium | reverse complement strand
ACCCAAAAAAGATTCAATCTGGCCGCCGAGGTGAGCGGTGTTGATCACGACCTCAGTGATTCCGGCCGCTGCGGCGGATTCAAGATGCCACTGAATCAAAGGCTTCCCATGAACTTTGAGCATGGGCTTGGGCATAGTGTCCGTCAACGGACGCATGCGCTCCCCGCGGCCTGCCGCGAGAATCATTAAGGGAAGAGGGCTAGGCTTAGGCAAGGCAACGCTCAAGTCGTTTGGCGAGCGGGCCAAGACCTTGATAGCGCCTGGCCACCTGAAAGGCGTAACGACCGACCAATGGCAGGTCTCCGAGATAGCCCGTCTTTCCGTCCCGGTGGGCAAGCCTTGCGAAGATGCCCAGCACCTTAAGGTGTCGTTGAAGCCCCATC
The DNA here is from genome assembly GCA_040400125.1 of Burkholderiaceae bacterium. Taxonomy (GTDB): domain Bacteria; phylum Pseudomonadota; class Gammaproteobacteria; order Burkholderiales; family Burkholderiaceae_A; genus Lacustribacter. The sequence continues at coordinate 6,573 of JBBAQV010000058.1, read as the reverse complement.
CATTCGAAGTCTTTCCAGAAGTCAGCAAAGTCATCGGCGACAGGCAGGCGAGCCTTGCGTGCGTCCTGCCAATAACGAACGGCCCAGTCGATCTGAACCTCTTCCGGCCATTCGATATACGCGTCGCGAAGCAGCGAGACGAGGTCGTAGGTGATTGGGCCAATCACCGCGTCTTGGAAGTCAAGAATTCCTGGCCGCTGGGGCTCGCAGCGCATGAGGTTGCGGCTGTGATAATCCCGATGCACCACCACCTGGGACTGAGCACGGCATCGGTCGTTGATCCGTTGAAGAATCAGGTTGAGCTGGTCGGCCTCGGCATTCTCGAGCTGAACATTCAAATGCCGCTGAAGATACCAATCGTTGAACAGACGCATTTCCTGATCGAGCTTGGCCTCACTGTAGTCGGGCAGGCCGGTCGTGCTTGGTGCAATGGCCTGCATCGCAATTAAGGCGCGCCATGCATCTTGGTAAAGACTGTCTTGCTCGGGGGTGGGCTCAAGGCTTGGTCCGACATTCTTGAGAATTGAGAGATAGGTGCTGTTGCCCAGGTCCGTGCAGAGCATGAAGCCCTGTGCGTAGTCGGCTTCGATGATGTTTGGCACATTGAGGCCTGCATGGCTGAGAAGCATGGCCACCTGAACAAAAGGGCGAATGTCCTCGTGCTGCGGCGGGGCGTCCATCAGAATCAGGCTTGAAATCGTTTGGTTGGCCTCGCCGTCGAGTCTGAAATATCTTCGGAACGAGGCGTCACTTGAGGCTGCGCGAAGAGAATCCACCCGGACTGAGCAGCCTCGGCTGGCAAGCGTCCCGGCCAGACTTTGGAGCCAATCACGAGCCATCCGAAGTCGCGGATCGTCTCTGGACGGGGGCGCGGGGGGTTTGGGGGATTCGGGGCTGGAATTCTGGGGCATGGGGACAAGCCTACCTATAATAGAGCATGCATTTTTCTGGGATTTTCGCCCATAAGTCAGGCCGCTGTCTTCAGTGGTTCTGGACGGGTTTGATGATGGGCCTCGCGTGGATCACGTTGGGGACGGAAGCCCATTCCCGGGACGACCTCAATCCACCCCCGGTGTTTCTCGCCTCAGGCGTTTCCAATGGCCTGGGCCTTAAATTCGATCCTCATCTTGACCTAGACCCCACATCGTCGGGCGAGACGCCGGTCTACATCTTCGGAAAAACAATCTCAGGTCAGACCGATGACCTGATTCAGTCCGAGGGCGATGGGGAGTTCCGCAAGCTGGGCATGTTTATCAAGGGCGAGCTGATCCGGCATGACCTGGTGCAGGACGAACTCTATGCCGAGGGCAAGGTTCGTCTTTTTCGCGAAGGTGAATACTTCGAGGGTCCAAAGCTACGTCTGAAACTTGGAACCACACAGGGGCAGTTCGACGATGTGCGTTATTACCTTGCTTCGGTTGGGGGGCGAGGAACCGCCGAACATGTTGAATTTATTCAGCCGCTGGAAACCCGTCTCTCCAATGCAACCTACACCACCTGCCCGATCGATCGTCCCGCTTGGGAACTTCGCATGAGCGAGATGACGATCGATCAGATCCGTGAGGTGGGCGACACCCAATCCTCGCGGCTGTATTGGGGGGATACGCCGATACTGCCGTTTGGTGACGTCTCGTTTCCGATTGGCAACCGCCGCAAAACCGGATTCCTTCCACCTTCCTATCGAACATCGACCAAACTTGGCCTTGAGGTCGAGGCCCCGTTCTACTGGAACATGGCCTCGGAACATGATCTGACGCTCTACCCGCGGATCATGGCCAAGCGAGGGGCCCAGCTTGGCGCGGAATTCCGTTTCTTGAGAGAAAAAAGTTTTGGCACGGTGACCGCAGAGGTCCTTCCTGACGACCGAGAGGCAGGCATCACCCGCCACTTCCAGTCCATCGCGGCAAGCTATCGACCAACCGACCAGATCACCATTGGCCTGAATGCCCAGCGCGTGTCGGACGATCAATATTTCTCTGATCTCGGCGGCTCCTTGCTTGCGTCGTCGCAGCGGCTGCTGCCGGCAACGCTCACGGTGACCGCAGAGCGCATGGGCTGGCTTGTCCAGGCCGAGGCTCAGTCCTATCAGGTGTTGCAAGATATCAATGCACCGTTGATTCGCCCCTACAGTCGGCTGCCGCGCGTCTCTCTCACACGAGCCCACCGCGCGAATCGGGGTGAAGATGCCTATCCGATTGATTGGAATGTTCGGGCGGAGGCCACCTCGTATCAACACCCCACGCTTGCTGAGGGAGACCGTTGGGTGGCCGAGGGCTCCGTGGCCTGGCGACATCAGCAGGGCGGAGTCTCCATCACACCCAAGCTCACGCTGCATGCCACCCAATACAATCACCGTCAGGACGGCAGCCGTGATGACACCGCCATCAAATACAAAAATGCGCCGCTGGGGATTTACGCCAACAACGTGACGGACATCACCGAGTCGGGAGCTGTGGGCACCGAGTCCTACACCAGGGTGCTTCCAACGTTGAGTACGGAAATTAGCACCGCGTTTGATCGCATGGTGAGCGTTGGCGGCAGTGTCTTTCAGCAGACCATTGAGCCCAAACTTGCCTATGTCTACACGCCTTACAAAGATCAGTCGAAGATGCCAGTTTTTGACACGGGGGCACCGACCGTCAGCTTTACCCAGATTTTTTCGGGCAACGCCTTTAACGGCGATGACCGAGTGGCCGACCTTAACCAGGCCACCATCGGCGTCACTTCTCGGCTGATCTCGGATCGAGACGGCGAAGAGATCTTTCGTGCCGCCATTGCCCAACAGTTTTACTTTGATGACCAGCGGGTGACGCTTCCCGGTGAAGTGGTACGCACCGATCGCCGATCCAACCTTCTTGCCCAGTTGGGCATACGTCCGAACCAGAATTGGACGATCGACAGCCAGGCTCAGTACACGCCCTCAACTGAAAAGTGGCAAGACGTCTCGATTGTCAGTCGCTACAACCCAAGGCCAGCTAGCATGCTGAGCTTTTCATACCGATTTGTCCGGGCGTCTTCGAACACCGTGGATTTCGCCTTCCAGTGGCCCGTGGCCAAGAACTGGTATGCCGTGGGGCGATATCAAAAAGCGCTGCGCAACCTGGGTGCGGAACAGACCAATCAAAACGCAGGCTTAATTGAGGCTCTGGCAGGGTTTGAATATGATGGCGGCTGCTGGGTGGCACGGTTTGTGGCGCAGCGTTACGTCACCAATGCCACCGAGCGCAACACAGCAGTCTTTTTCCAGATTGAGCTCAATGGCATAGCGCGCGTTGGAACCAGCCCGCTGTCGGCGTTGAATCGAAGCATTCCGAATTACCAGATGATCAATGATCTTGCCCCGATGCCTTCGCGGTTTGATCAATTTCAGTAACCAGAGAGAAACCTCACCATGATGCCGAACCATCTCCATTTTCTAAAGCGTTGGACTCTGTCTCGCGTTCTCGTCGGCGGGCTCGCTTGTCAAGCCTCGGGAGTCGGTGCCCTCATGGTGGCGACGCTGGCCACCCCAGCGCTGGCCCAGTCGTCCGAGGCAACCAGCCCTGCGCGCCTTACGGTTCCGGCAGTTGTTCCCGCCGTGGGCGTGACAACAGCGCAGGCTCCGACGGCTGATGTGTCTGGGCCGCGTCTTGTCGATCGGGTGGTCGCCATTGTGAACCGGGAGGCGATCACCTTGAGTGAGCTTGTCCGTCGTGAAAATCAGTTTCTTCAGAATCTTCGTCGTCAGGGCGTGGAGCCTCCCAACCCAAAGGTTCTTCGCGAACAGGTTCTCGAGCGAATGATTAACGACCGTGCCATGCTGCACGTGGCCAGGGAAAACGGTGTTCGGGTCGATGACGCCACCCTTGATCGAAGCATTGCTCGAATTGCGGAACAGAATGGCTTGTCGATCAATGGGCTGCGTAATCAGCTTGAAAATGAGGGCATTGCTTTTTCGACATTCCGACAAAATATTCGTGAAGAAATTATCCTGACGCGTCTTCGCGAGCGGGAGGTTGACGGCCGTGTGCAGATCAGCGAAAACGAGGTCGACACCTTCTTGGCCTCGCAGGGCCAATCGATTCAGCGTGTGCAGGAATTTCGGGTGAGCCAAATTCTGGTGCGCCTACCCGAGAACGCCACACCCGAGGAAAGTGCTCTGGCCAAAGAAAAGCTGCAGCGGGTAGAGACTGCCTTGAAGTCGGGTCAGGCCTTTGGCTCGGTGGCCAAAGAGCTGTCGGACGCACCCGACAAAGAGCAGGGGGGAGACCTTGGCTGGCGAGAGCGAGGCCGCCTGCCGTCTTTGTTTTTGACGGCGGTGGAATCCTTAAAGCCCGGCGAAGTGAGTCGTGTTGTACGAAGCCCAAATGGCTTTCATATTCTTCGGCTTGATGACCAGCGATCGATTCTGAAAACCCAAGAGGTCACCGTTCATCGTGCCCGCCACATCCTGATCAAGGTCGACGCGCAGACCTCGGAGGAGGCCGCCTTTCGGCGCATCAACGATCTAAGAGGCCGAATCGATGGCGGTATTGATTTTGCTCAGATTGCCAAGGAATTTTCCCAGGATCCAGGCTCGGCCGCGCGTGGCGGCGAACTCGACTGGGCCTTTCCCGGGGATCTTGTCCCGGAGTTTGAGCGCGCGATGGCCCAGCTTCAGGTGAACCAGATCAGTGATCCTGTCCGCTCAGTCTTCGGCTTTCATCTGATTCAATTGCTTGAGCGCAAACGAGAGCCTTTGACGGAAGACCGTTTACGCACGGCGGCTCGAATGGCGGTGCGCGAGCAGAAGCTGCTTGAGGCCATCGCGGAGTGGACCCGTGAAATTCGGGCCACAGCCTACATTGAAATCAAGCGTGACGAGCTCTGAGCAGTCCACGAAAGCATTGTCACTGCCACACCTGGCCAGAAAACGGTTTGGCCAGAATTTTTTGCATGATCGGGCACTGATTGAAAAAATTATCTTGGCCATTGCACCCAAGTCAGGGGATGCCATGGTCGAGATTGGCCCCGGTCAGGCAGCACTGACCGGGCCGCTCATTGCCCGATTGGGGCATCTGCATGCCATTGAGATTGATCGAGATCTGGCGGCCAGACTTCGCGATCAATGGACGGAACAGCAGCTGACGCTTCACGAGCAAGACGTCCTTCGATTCGACTTCACGGCGATGTCGCAGCAGCTGGGCAGGCCACTCCGTGTCGTTGGAAACCTTCCCTACAACATTTCAAGCCCAATTCTTTTTCATCTTCTGGATCATGCGGCGGTCATTGTTGACCAGCATGTCATGCTTCAAAAAGAGGTAGTGGACCGGATGGTCGCGCCATCGGGCTCCAAGATTTACGGCAGGTTGTCGGTGATGCTTCAGGCTCGTTACCGCATGCAGAAATGTCTTTCCGTGCCGCCAGGGGCATTCATTCCTGCGCCGAAGGTGGATTCCGCAATCGTACGAATGGTTCCCATTCCTGAATCGGAGGTGCGAGTGCGCGACTGGGTGGTGTTTGCCGCGGTCGTGATGATGGCGTTTTCGCAGCGGCGGAAGATGCTTCGTAACACCTTGTCGGGTTATGAAGGGAAAATCGACTGGCTGGGTCTTGGCATTGCACCCACTCAACGGGCTGAGGAATTGTCAGTCGATCAGATGATCGATCTCGCGAACTCGCTGATTTAAAAAGTTGGCAGGGCGTCGAGTCTTGCTTTGCGCAAAACCGCTTTGCCTTCCTCGAAGTTCGGCAGAATATTGGCGACTTCATTCCAGAAGGTCTGACTGTGATCCATCGAATGGGTGTGAGCCAGTTCATGAGCAATCACATAATCGATCACCTCTTGGCTGAAGTGGATCAGCCGCCAGTTCAGGCGGATATGGCCGTCTTCGGTGCAGCTTCCCCAGCGGCCGCGGGCATTGCTCAGACTGAACTTGGTGAACGACCGTCCTGATTCTTTACTGATGAACTGAAGCCTTGCCAGAAAGAGGGACTTCGCTTGGCCTTGCAGCCAGGCATGAACGCTGTCCCGAATCTGCTCGATGGTGGCTTCACAACTGAGTGCAAGCTGCAGTTCACGACGGAAATCATCCCACTGGTGGCTGCGATTCTGGGGTGACAGCAAAAGCATCATCGGCTTGCCAAGGTATTGCAGTGTGGCGCCGTGCGCCCATTGTTGTTGGGGCAAAAGCCGGTGCTGCTCGGACTGGTACCACTCGGCCAGTCGGGCCAAGAGCCACTTCGATTTTTCTTGAAGAATATGTTCGATGTCGCTGACCGGAACCCACTTGGGTGCATTCACGCGAATCATGCCCTGACCGATGGACATGCCGACGGTTTTACGGCGTGTTCGATTAAGCATCCAGGGAACGGCATGACCCTGAAGCGCGACGGTGCGATGTTTCTTCGGGGAGAGCGTGCTACCCGGCGGGATGTTGGCAACCGGGTTCGGGATTCCGTCCGTTGATCGAGACTGGGAAGTTGAGCTTGACGCGTTACCGGCAGGACTGTCGGCGGCGTCGAAGGGCAGTGAGAACTGCTCGATCACAGCCATTAGCGACCTTTTGAGAAGCGATGCGGACTGATGATTTTCATTTCGTCTTGGATCCAAGC
>JBBAQV010000057.1:0-7085 GCA_040400125.1 Burkholderiaceae bacterium | reverse complement strand
AGGTTTTATCGATCGGCTCGCGAATTCGGTAAGCAGGTGCTGGGGGCCATTCCGCCTGTTCTTGAGTTTGCCAAACGTTTTGAAGGTCATGCGAAGGGCATGCTCATGCCGAGCACCTTGTTTGAGGAGCTTGGATTCAACTATGTGGGTCCGATCGACGGCCATGATCTGGATGCGCTGGTGCCCACGCTTCAAAATCTTCGTGGCTTAAAAGGCCCCCATTTTTTGCATGTGATCACGCGCAAGGGGCAGGGCTATCACCAGGCCGAAGCCGACCCCATTCTTTACCACGGCCCCGGCAAGTTTGACCCCGAGGTCGGCATCACGCCGAAGGCGGCAGCCAAGCCCACCTATTCCCAGATTTTCGGCCAGTGGCTATGCGATGCCGCCGAGCACGACCCTCGAGTCATGGCGGTCACCCCCGCGATGTGCGAAGGGTCTGGCATGCAGGCTTTCGCGGAGCGTTTCCCTGACCGCTATTTTGATGTGGGTATTGCGGAACAGCATGCCGTCACCTTCGCCGCAGGCATCGCCTGCGAAGGCCAGCGACCCGTCGTGGCGATCTATTCCACCTTTTTACAGCGTGGCTACGATCAATTGATTCATGACGTCGCCTTGCAGAATCTGCCGGTCTTGTTTGCGATCGATCGGGCTGGGCTTGTGGGTGCCGATGGCGCAACCCATGCCGGCATCTACGACTACGCCTACATGCGCTGCGTTCCCAATATGGTGATTATGGCGCCCAAAGATGAGTTGGAATGTCGTCGGATGTTGAGCACGGGTCTTGTGATCGATGGTCCTTCAGCAGTGCGCTATCCGCGTGGCGCGGGCACCGGGATCGACGCCGGCCATACCCTTGAACCCTTGGCCGTGGGCCAGGCGGAGCTGCTGCGTGAGTCCGCTCGGCCCCAGGGTCAGCAGCGCGTCGCCATCCTTGCCTTTGGCTCCATGGTGACTCCATCCCTGATTGCGGCCGAGGCGCTTGATGCGACGGTGGTCAACATGCGTTTTGTCAAGCCGATTGATCTCAACATGATCAAGCGCATCGCGAACAGCCACGATCTGATTGTGACGGTGGAAGAGCATGTGGTTATGGGCGGCGCTGGATCCGCATGCGCGGAGGCCCTTGTTGAGCTTGGCGACGCCATTCCAATGGTGCCCATCGCCCACCTTGGGCTGCCTGACCGTTTCATTGATCACGGCGACCACCAGGCCCTTTTGGCCCTTGAGGGATTGGATGCCAAGGGAATTGAGGCCTTCGTTCGAGGCAAAATATCGGGTCCCGCATTGTTGAAAGCCGCTTCATGAACTTTCCTGATCTCTTGGGCCGAACGCCGGCCGTTGGTGCTGCATCCATGAATGGCATCCAGGCCATGGCGGATGTTCAGGGCAGTGTTGACCATCGCAACCTTCCGATTGAGCAGGTTGGGGTCCGTGGCGTGCGTTACCCTGTGGTGATTGCGCTTGAGGGCGGTGGCCGGCAGGCGTCGATTGCTGAATTTAGTCTGAGCGTTGGGCTTCCCGCGGATCAGAAAGGCACCCACATGTCGCGATTCATTGCCATGCTGGAGTCCATGAACCAGAGCGGCATGGCGCTCTCAACTCAGGCGATGCGGGCACTGCTTGACGACATGCTCAAGCGTCTTGACGCAGAAACAGGATGCATCGATGTGTCGCTGCCGTTTTTCATGCTAAAGGCTGCGCCCGTGAGTGGCGTGGAGAGCATGATGGACTATCGCTGCCGGTTCATCGCCAGCCAGAATCATGATCGCGCGCGTGTCCAGTGCGAGGTTCGCGTTCCCGTGAAAAGTCTATGCCCATGTTCGAAAGAGATCTCTGATTACGGCGCTCACAATCAGCGTTCCGAGGTCACGGTCGCCGCCGAGTTCGATCCACAATCGCTGCTTTCGGTGGAAACCTTGATTCGAACGGTGGAGTCCCAGGCTTCCTGCGAGCTGTGGGGGCTTTTGAAGCGCCCTGATGAGAAGTACGTGACCGAGCGCGCCTACGACAACCCGAAGTTTGTGGAAGATCTTGTTCGCGATGTGGCCACCGCCGTGAAGTCCTTGCCCGGCGTTGCCGCCTTCACCGTCGAGGCGGAAAACTTCGAGTCCATCCACAACCACTCGGCCTGGGCGCGGATTGTCTCGGGCCCAGCCGCCGCCTAATTAGTCGCGAAAATTCCCGAACGTTAGCGGAAGTTCCGTCACTTCCTTCTTCAGCATGGCGATGGCCTCTTGCAGGTCGTCACGCTTATTGCCCGTGACGCGCACCGCGTCACCCTGAATGGAGGCCTGCACCTTCATCTTGCTGTCTTTGATGATCCGAACAATTTTCTTGGCGTCATCGCCCGCGATGCCATGGCGCACTTTGATCAGCTGTTTGACCTTGTCGCCGCCGATTTTTTCAATCGTTCCAAGATCCAGAAAACGAACATCCACATTTCGTTTGGCACACTTGGCGATCAGCACATCGCGGACCTGACCAATCTGAAAGTCACTGTCGGCGTAGAGCGTGACCTCGCGGTCTTTGTGTTCAACCTTGGCGCTCGAGCCTTTGAAATCGAAACGGGTGCCAATTTCCTTGGCCGTCTGATCGACGGCATTACGAAGTTCGGCCTGATCGGCCTCGAGGGTGGCATCAAATGAGGGCATGGTGGCTTATCTCCGGTTTTTCTGGGCGGCGATTCGCATGCGCAACGCATTGAGCTTGATGAAGCCTCCTGCGTCGGCTTGGTTGTAGGCGCCACCGTCATCATCAAAGGTCGAGATCTTGGCGTCGAACAGGGAGTTCTTGGAGCTTCGCCCAATCACCGTCACGGTGCCCTTATAGAGCTTGAGACGAACAGTCCCGTTGACCACCTGTTGGGTATGGTCAATCAGTGTCTGCATGGCAATCCGCTCGGGCGACCACCAGTAGCCGTTGTACACCGCGCTGGCGTAACGAGGCATGAGGTCGTCTTTGAGGTGGGCGACTTCACGGTCCAGGGTGAGTGACTCAATGGCGCGATGGGCCCGGAGCAAAATGGTTCCGCCTGGCGTTTCGTAGCAGCCGCGCGACTTCATGCCGACGTATCGGTTCTCGACGAGGTCAAGCCGGCCAATGCCGTGTCGGCCACCCATGGTGTTGAGGGTGATCAGAAGCTCATGGGCCTTCATTTTCTTGCCGTTGATGGCAATGAGGTCGCCCTTGGCAAATTCAAGCTCCACCACCTCGGGTTTGTTGGGTGCTTTTTCAAGAGGCACGGTCAGCCGCCACATTCCTTCGGCGGGGGGTTCGCGGTTGGGATCTTCGAGGACACCACCTTCATAAGAGATGTGCAGAAGGTTGGCATCCATCGAAAACGGCGCCTCGCCTTTACGCTTCTTGTAATCAACGGGAATGCCGTGTTGGTCAGCGTAGGCCAGAAGCTTGTCGCGGGAGAGAAGATCCCATTCGCGCCAGGGGGCAATCACCTTGATGTTGGGCATCAGGGCGTAGGCACCGAGTTCAAAACGAACCTGGTCATTGCCCTTGCCCGTGGCGCCATGCGAGATCGCGTCAGCCTTTTCTTTCTTGGCGATCTCAATCATGCGCTTGGCGATCAAGGGGCGCGCGATGGAAGTGCCGAGCAGGTATTCGCCCTCATAGACGGTGTTGGCGCGGAACATGGGGAAGACAAAGTCGCGAACAAACTCTTCGCGGAGATCATCGATGTAGATTTTCTTGATGCCGAATTTCTCTGCTTTTTTGCGCGCGGGCTCGAGTTCTTCGCCCTGCCCGATATCGGCGGTGAAGGTGATGACTTCGCAGTCGTATTCATCCTGTAGCCATTTAAGAATGACGGAGGTGTCGAGCCCCCCGGAATACGCGAGCACCACCTTTTTGACGGAGGTCTTTTTGGCAGCGGCTGGACGCACTCGAGTCACGGACGAGGTGGGTTTTTTCACAGCCGAGGATTTTTTTGTGGACGACGATTTTTTAGGGGGCATGATCAATCAAGGTTAAAGGTCAACGGAAGAATAGCGAAAAGAGGCGGGTGAGACATGACGATGACGGGGTCGTGTTCATGATGAGGCACTTGCGGCATGGCACTAGTCTTGAATGGGTCCCAGGAGCAGAAATTCCATCAGCGCTTTTTGGGCATGCAGCCGATTTTCCGCCTCCTCCCAGACCACACTCTGGGGGCCATCAATCACTTCGGCGCTCACTTCTTCGCCACGATGAGCAGGAAGGCAGTGCATGAACAAGGCTTCAGGATTGGCAACCTTCATCATGTCCGCATCAACCATCCAGTCGGCGAAATCTTTGATTCGTGCCTCGTTTTCGGCCTCGAAGCCCATGGATGTCCACACATCCGTGGTGACAAGATCGGCGCCACGCGCGGCTTCCATGGGATCAGCAAATTCTTGGAAATGGCCGTTGGAAAGCAGGCCCGCTCTTTCAGGCTCGACCTCATAGCCGGGTGGGGTGGAAACGCGCACCTGGAAGTCAAGGAGTTCTGCCGCCTGAAGCCAGGTGTTGCAGACATTGTTCGAGTCACCAATCCAGGCCACCGTTTTTCCCCGAATGGATCCTCGGTGTTCGATGAACGTGAAGATGTCGGCAAGGATCTGGCAGGGGTGGTATTCGTTGGTCAGTCCGTTGATCACTGGGACCCTGGAATGTGATGAGAAACGCTCGACGATGGTCTGTTCATAGGTTCGAATCATCACGAGGTCACACATTCGTGACATGACCTGCGCAGCGTCTTCAACCGGTTCGCCCCGGCCAAGCTGGGTGTCGCGGGTGTTGAGATAAATGGCAGCGCCCCCCAGCTGATGCATGCCAGCCTCAAAGGAGAGCCGAGTGCGCGTGGAGGCTTTCTCGAAGATCATGACCAGCGTTCGGTCCATGAGGGGCATGTGACGCACATACCGTTTGAATCGGTCTTTGATGATGCGCGTACGCGCAAAGAGATAGTCGTATTCCTTGGCGCTCAGGTCCTTGAACTGCAGAAAGTGGCGAAGTCCGGTCATCATGAATTTTCCTTTTGCAGGAAGGCATGCACCACGGGCACCAGGCGGGCAAGGATCTCGGCGGCCTCCTCGTCACGCAAGGTGAGGGCAGGAAGAAGACGGATCACTCGCTCAGCGGTGACATTCAGCAATAGCCCTGCCTCGCGCGCCATGGCCACGATCGGGCCGCAGGGCCGGTCAAGCTCAATACCGATCATCAATCCATGCCCTCGAATGTCCTGCACCGCTTTCACGCCATCAAAGGCTTGGGTCAGCCCTGCTCGAAGTTGTTCACCTCGGGCCGAGGCGTTGGCGAGGAGCCCTTCCGCCTCGATGGCACGAATCGTCTCAAGCCCCGCGCGCATCGCCAGAGGATTGCCACCAAAGGTGGTGCCGTGGTTGCCGGGCTCAAAGATTGACGATGCAATCCCGTGCGTTACCACCGCACCGATGGGAACGCCCGAGCCCAGCCCCTTGGCCAGGGGCATGACGTCAGGAATGATTTCGGCCCACTGGTGGGCAAACCATTTCCCGGTGCGCCCCACGCCACATTGAACCTCGTCGAGCATGAGCAGCCAGTGCTTGGAGGTGCAGAGTTCGCGAAGCTGTTTTAAAAATTGAATATCCGACGGTCGAATGCCCCCTTCGCCTTGAATGGTTTCAAGGAAAACGGCGCTGATGTCGGGATGACGTTCGGCGTAGCGATGGATGGTGTGAATCTCATTCATCGGAACGCGAACAAATCCTTCGACCAGCGGCTCAAAGCCTTTTTGAACTTTGTCGTTGCCTGTGGCGGAGAGCGTGGCGAGCGAGCGCCCATGAAAAGCCCGTTCAAACACAATCATCTTCGGGCGATCAAAGCCAAGCCGGTGGCCGTGCTTGCGGGCCAATTTAATGGCGGCCTCATTGGCCTCAAGCCCTGAGTTGCAGAAAAAAACATTGGTCATGCTCGAGAGCCGAACCAGTTCGGCAGCAAGTTCTGTCTGCAGCGGAACTTCGTAAAGATTCGAGGTGTGAATCAGTTTCCCTACCTGGTCGCGGAGGCCTTCGACAAGCCGGGGATGGTTGTGCCCCAGTGTGTTGACTGCGATGCCCGAAAGGGCGTCAAGGTAGCGCCGTCCGTCGGTGTCCCAAAGCCAAACGCCTTCTCCGTGGCTGAAAGCCACGGGCTGACGAGCATAGGTTGGCATCACGGGTGAGTTCAAAGCGGTTGTCCCCAGCATCGGTTTTAATTCGGATTCTCGAACCCTATAGAATACCTGTTTCAGTCCGTTTCGCCCCTGGAAGCTTTGTGCCAAGCCCATCGTTAGCCCCCAAGCAATACCTCATTGAAGGCGTGACCCACTCGGGCAAAGTCTTTCGCCCGAGTGACTGGGCCGAGCGTCTTTGTGGTGTGATGTCAGCCTTCCGTCCGAAAGGGCCAAGAGCCATCTCGGGAGCCCCCCTGCAATATTCCCCTTACGTGCATCCGGTGATGGTAGGCAATGTGAAATGCGTTGCGGTCGACGAGCGGCTTGAACTGATCGAACCCATGGCCATGGAATTTGTTCGCAACTTTGCGAAGGACAACGACCTACCGTTTGTCGAAGCCTGCGTCATTCACGGGCCTTAGAAACTTAGCGAAGGGCCTCTTGAATGCGTTGGGTGATGGCATCCACGGCGCCAACGCCTGAGATGGTGGCGACCTTGGGCGCCGCGGTGTCCCCAGAGGCTGCCCAGTTTTTATAGAAATCAACCAGCGGCTTGGTTTGGCTGTGATAGATGTCAAGGCGCTTGCGGACGGTGGATTCCAGGTCGTCATCCCTCTGAATCAAAGGCTCCCCGGTCTGGTCATCCTTGCCCTCGACCTTGGGCGGGTTAAATTTGACGTGGTAGGTGCGGCCGCTTGCCACATGAACCCGGCGACCGCTCATGCGATCAATGATGTCGGAGTCTGGGACGCTAATTTCCAAAACCGCATCGAGTCGTACGGAAGCGTCCTTCATGGCCTGGGCTTGGGGGATGGTTCTTGGGAAACCGTCAAACAAATAGCCCGCGGAACAGTCGCTCTGGGTGAGACGTTCTTTTACCAGGTTGATGATGATGTCGTCGCTCACGAGCCCGCCACTG
>JBBAQV010000056.1:0-7204 GCA_040400125.1 Burkholderiaceae bacterium | reverse complement strand
ATTGAATCGCATCTTGGCTCGCCCAACTTCTGGAGGCTTCGCGTGGGCATCGGCCATCCGCGAAGCCTGGGTCTCAATCAAGACGTGGCCGCTTTTGTATTGAATGCGCCACGACTTGAAGAAAAGATATCGATCGACAACGCCTTGGATCGAATCATCAAGGAACTACCTAATATTCTTGGTGGCCAGATCACTGCCGCACAGCGAACACTGCACTCGCTTTAGACGTTGAACCGGAAGTGCATGACATCGCCATCTTTGACGATGTAGTCCTTACCTTCGAGCCGCATCTTTCCAGCCTCTTTGGCGCCCTGTTCACCTTTGAACGCGATGTAGTCGTCATAGGCAGTGACCTCGGCACGAATGAAGCCACGCTCAAAATCTGTGTGAATCACACCTGCAGCCTGAGGGGCCGTGGAACCAATGCGAACTGTCCAAGCGCGCACCTCCTTCACGCCGGCCGTGAAGTAGGTCTGCAGACCCAGCAATGAAAAACCAGCGCGAATCAGTCGATTCAGCCCGGGCTCGTCCATGCCCATGTCCCCAAGGAACACCTGCTTGTCCTCGTCAGGCATGTCGGCGATCTCGGCCTCAATGGCAGCACAGATGGCCACCACAGGAGCCTTCTGCGCCTGGGCATAGGCCTGAAGCTTTTCCAGGTGGGGGTTATTCGTAAACCCGCCTTCGGCCACGTTGCCGACAAACATGGCGGGCTTTGCCGTAATCAGGCAAAAGGGCTGAATGAGGGCAATCTCATCAGCATCAAGCGATAAGGCACGGATGGGCTTGGCCAGATCAAGCTGAGCACGGCATTTTTCGAGAACCGCCAAGAGCTTGACGGCCTCTTTGTCGTTGCCTGACTTCGCAAGCTTGGCCGTTTTGGTGATCTGCTTTTCAACGTTGGCCAGATCAGCCAGAGCAAGTTCAGTTTCAATGGTTTCAATGTCGGCCAAAGGATCCACCCGGCCATTGACGTGAATCACATTGTCGTCATCAAAGCAGCGCACCACATTCACAATCGCATCCGTTTCACGGATATTCGCCAGAAACTGGTTGCCAAGGCCCTCGCCCTTGCTTGCACCCGCAACCAGGCCCGCAATGTCCACGAATTCCACAGTGGCCGGAAGAATGCGTTCGGGCTTGACGATTTCGGCAAGCTTGGCAAGCCGTGGATCAGGCACTTCAACAATGCCAACGTTAGGCTCGATGGTGCAAAAAGGATAGTTTTCCGCCGCAATACCCGCCTTGGTGAGCGCGTTAAAAAGGGTGGATTTGCCGACGTTGGGCAGACCGACGATGCCGCATTGAAGTGCCATGAAGAGTTCTCGAAAAAGACTAAGCGCCTATTATCGCGCTTTATCCTCTTGCGGCGCGGGCAGGGTTCCAAGCGCCTGAACCTTGACCATGAGCTGGTCTCGTGTCTCGATCCAGTCGGGACTCACCTCGATGCAGGCCACCGGACAGACCACCTGGCACTGAGGCTCATCAAAATGTCCCACACACTCGGTACAACGTTCAGGGGCGATCTCATAAATTTCCTGGCCCATGCTGATCGCATCATTCGGACAGACGGGCTCACAGACATCACAGTTGATGCATTGGTCGGTGATCAAAAGGGCCATGGACGGTGAGCTCGAGAGAGATCCGGGGAAGATCTCGGGCTAGGCTGCGGGCGCCGCAGGAATGCGCTTGGCAAGCCAGGCCTCGACGGACGGAAAGACGAACTTACTGACATCGCCGCCAAGCTGGGCAATCTCGCGAACGATCGTCCCAGAGATGAACTGGTACTGGTCTGACGGGGTGAGGAAGAGGGTCTCGACATCGGGCAGCAGGTAACGGTTCATGCCGGCCATCTGAAATTCGTACTCGAAATCGGACACGGCCCGCAGGCCGCGAATGATCACCTTGGCGTCATGCTTTCGAACGAAATCTTTCAAAAGCCCCGTGAAGCCGCAGACCTCGACATTGGGATAGTGGCCAAGAACCTCTTGAGCAATCTGAACCCGCTCATCCATGGAGAAAAAAGGCTTTTTGGATCGGCTGTCGGCAACACCGACGATCACCCGGTCGAACAGCTTGCTGGCGCGACGAACGAGGTCCTCATGACCTCGGGTCATGGGATCAAAGGTTCCTGGGTAGACAGCTCTCAACATCGTGGACTCCCTCTCTCGCATTGGGCGATTGAAGGAGATGATAATGAACCATGCCGGCCTTGTCTGCGCGAAGACGTTCAAGATGGTGTTCCTGAGCCCACGGCAAGGTTAATTCCTGGTCCGTTTCAATGTAAATCAAGCCGCCTGGAACCAGATGTTGCAACGCAAGCGGCAGGATTTTGTCCACCATTCCCAGGCCAAAGGGCGGGTCAAGAAAGATCAGGTCGAACCGAGCATGTCTGGGAATGGATGTTTCCGCCCTGCCTTGGATCACGCCGATTTGGTCGTCAGCGCCGAGTTTTTCAACCATCGCCCGAATGGCTGCGCAGGCTTTCGGGTCGGGCTCGATCATCAGCACCGAAGCAGCGCCCCGCGAAGCCGCCTCTAAACCCAGGCTTCCCGCACCGGCGAAGAGATCAAGGCATGTCCACCCCGGAATGCTCTGGCCAAGCCAGTTGAACAAGGTCTCGCGGACTCGGTCCGGCGTGGGCCGAAGACCTGGGTGGTCATGCACAGGTATTGGGGTTCGCTTCCACTGGCCGCCAATGATTCGAAGCTGTCCCATCAGGGCTGAAACCCCTCCGGCCCCGCCACCACCACCACCGACATCTGATCAGGTTGCAACACCCGGGTCATCACTCGGCGAACATCGTCTGCCGTCACTGCGGCAATTTTGGATGACCAGGTCTGAAGGTAGTCCAGGGGCATGTCGTAGAAATTGATCTGTGCGTAGTTGTCCAGTAGCTTTCGGTTGCTGTCCACGCGCAAGGCAAAGCCGCCAACAAGGTTCTGTTGGGCAGCCTTGATCTCGTCGGCTGTTGGACCGTCTTTCAGAAATCGTTCCACCGTAGTCCGCACCACTTCCAAGGCCTCGGGTGCTTTGGCGCTTTGGGTCTGAAGACCGATCAAAAAAGGGCCTGGCTGAGCAAGTGGCTGAAAGGCACTGAACACGCTGTAAGAGAGCCCGCGTTTTTCACGAATTTCTTCGGTAAGCCTTGAAACAAAACCGCCGCCACCAAGAATGTAATTACCGACGGTCATTGCAAAAAAATCAGGGTCGTCTCGAGCGATGCCGGGTAGGCCCAGCCAGACATGGCTCTGGCTGGCAGGGTGTGCAATCGACTGACGCTTGGCCGAAGGTTTCGTCGACCAGTCACCGCGCTGGGACATGGCTGAAATTGGACTGGCTTGCGTCTTGGCTGCGTACACAAACATTCGGTCCACCAGCTGACGAGCCTGGGGCTCGGTCAATGCACCGACAATCGTGACCCTCATGCGATTGGGCTTCCAATAGTCACGATGAAATTCCGCGAGTGACTGCGCCGAGATTGAACGGATGGACTCCGGCGTTGCCGACTGACCGTAGGGGTGTGAGGGGTAAATGGACCGCCACAGCGCACGAGTGGCGATGGACTGCGGCTGGGTCATGGATTCTTCGATGGCTGCGATGGTGCGCGCTTTTTCTCGATCGAGAATGGCTGGATCAAACTGAGGGTGATGCAGCAGGCGCGAGCCAAGCATAGCTGCACGCTCTTGAATGTCCGCGTCACTCAACATGCGCAGGCTTAGGCTGGCGCGATCAAGCGATGTGCCTCCCGATCGCTGAACAGCCAGCTCCGCGAAGGCTTCGCTCACCTCAGTCTCGGTCATTGCGGGCTGCCCATCCGCCGCCCGAAGACCCTTGGAGAGCATGCCAAGGGTTAGAGACGCCAAGCCCGCCTGGGTTGGCGGGTCCCAGCGGCTGCCCGCATCGATGTCGACCGCGACATCCACCATGGGGATCTCGGGTGCGGGCACGAACACAACACGTGTGCCATAGGCCGTTGTCCATTCCACGACGTTGGCATGCGCCATCGCGATAGGGCCAAACACGATCATTAGAAATAAACGTCGGGCAGTTGATATCAAGATACGGTCACCGATCAATCAAAGGGTTGGCGCTTAGTGGCGAAGGCCAGAGGGCGCGGGGCGGGGCGAGGCCTGTGACAGCGGCAGAGGTTCGAACTCAAGTGCGGTCAGCTGGGTGTCTGAAAAGTAGCGGCCCGCCACCCGCTGAAGGTCTTCACTACGAATGTCATCAAGAAGTTTCAGCCAGTCTTCTGAATCATTTAGGCTTCGATTGGCCAGCAACAGTCGCGCAGCCTCCATCGCCAGGGAAAAGGTGGAGTCCTGACGAAAGACCTGGCTGGCTTTGGCCTGACGTTTCACTCGGGCAAGCTCGCGCTCCTCCACTCCGTCTTTCGCAATTCGAGCAATCTCTTCTTTAATCTTCGCCTCGAGGGTGCCAAGCGTCACCCCTTCCGAGGGCGTGACATCGATATAAAACAAGCCGGGCCCCCGACTAATGCCCGTGGCCCCAGCGCTGACGGAGACCGCGCTGCGCTCCTCGCGCACAAGGCGCTTGGTGAGCCTTCCCGTGCCCGGGTCATCAAGAAGGGTGCCAAGCACATCAAGCGCCACGAGATCGCGCGCCTGCTCCGATTGCAGGCTTAAAGGGCCAAGCGACTCATTCAGCACGGGCGACTTGTAGGCCATCATCAAGAACGGATTTTTCGCAGGCGCCCGCAAGGCCACACGTCGGGTTCCATTCTGTTGGGGTTCAAGCTGCGGCTTGCGTGCCGGCAGTGTTTTGGATTTCATGGGGCCGTAGAGCTCTTGCGCCCACTGCCAGACCTGATCCGACTTCACATCACCCGCCACCACAAGAATCAGATTGTTGGGGGCGTACCATGTGGCGTACCAATGCTTGACGTCATGCAGCGTGAGGTTTTCAAGATCGTTCATCCATCCAATGATGGGATTACGCACTGGATTGGCGTGAAAGGCCTGAGCCACCAGGGTCTCGTAAGCCAGACTTGAAGGGTTGTCGTCCGTTCGGAGTCTGCGCTCTTCCATCACCACTTTAATTTCTTTTTCGAACTCGTCTTGATTGAAGACAAGGAATTGTTGCCGGTCAGCCTCGAGCCGCATCACCTCTTGTAGTGCGTCTTTATGAACCTGCTGGAAATAACCGGTGTAGTCCTTGGCCGTGAATGCATTCTCGCGGCCTCCAAGGGCAGCAACCCGACGGCTGAACTCGCCCGGCGCAAGGCTTTGAGTTCCTTTGAACATCATGTGTTCAAGAACGTGCGCAAGCCCGGTGCGACCATTGGTTTCGTCAATCGACCCCGCCCTGACCCAGACCATGTGCAAGGCCGTGGGTGCCCGCGGATTTTCATAGACCAGAACCCGCATGCCATTGGGCAGCGTTCGATCGAGCGTGGGTTTTGCCGCGCTTGCCCAGGCCCCTGGCGCAGACCATGAGAAACCCAAGGCGGTAAGGCAAGCCGCAAGCCAGAGATGACGATGCTTTTTCAGCATGAGAAGAATCAGCCTTTCCTTTTCGGGATAAGATCAAACGAGGTCATTAGAGCAAAGCGCACCCGAGATATTCACGAGCGCGCGTGCGAGATGACGAACCTGTATTCAACCTGTAAGCAGACCACAAAATCAATGATTGGTTTCCTGGGGCTGGGCCGAGCCCTTGATCGGCTAAAGATCACTCGCCTGAAAGAGGGCCTCACCAAGACTCGGGCCCAGCTTGGCGCGCTCTTTTCAGGACGGCGCCTGGATGAAGCCTGGTTCGACGATGTTGAAACCGCTCTGCTCACCGCCGACGTGGGCACGCAGGCGACAGCCGCCTTGCTCGAATCGGTGCGGGCCGAGATCAAAGCCCGACGACTCACCAATGACAGTGCGCCTGAGGAACTTCAGTCGGCCGTTGCCGATTGCATTGAAAAGGCATTGATGCCTCTTGCGCCAAAGCCTGTCGACGCACAGTCATCGCCGCCCACCACCGTGGTGATGGTGGCAGGTGTGAATGGCGCGGGCAAGACGACCTCCATTGGCAAGCTTGCCAACAATTGGAAGCAGCAGGGAAAGAGTGTTCTGCTTGCGGCCGGTGACACCTTCAGGGCAGCAGCTCGCGAACAACTGATGGTCTGGGGTGAACGCAACGGTGTGGATGTGATCTCACAAAGCCAGGGCGACCCTGCAGCGGTTGCTTTTGATGCGGTCAGCGCAGGCAAGGCTCGTGGCGTCGATGTGGTGCTGATCGACACCGCCGGCAGGCTGCCCACCCAGCTTCACCTGATGGATGAACTGAAAAAAGTGAAGCGTGTGATGGGCAAGGCCATGGCCGATGCCCCTCATGAAACCTGGCTGGTCATTGACGGCGGCACGGGGCAAAACGCGATTGCCCAGGTGAAGGCCTTTGATGACGCCCTGGGACTCACCGGTCTGGTGGTGACCAAGCTTGATGGCACGGCCAAAGGCGGTGTGCTCCTGGCCATCGCCAAGGCACGGCCCATCCCCGTGCACTACATCGGTGTGGGCGAAGCCATTGAAGACCTCCAGCCCTTTGACGCCAAGGCTTTCGCCTCGGCGCTGGTCGGCGATATCTAGGCCACGCAGTCCACGAAGTACTGCATCTCGCCCGTTTCAGAGGGCTGCTGCACCAGCCCATGAATATCCGCTTCGAACCCCGGGAAACGATCATTGAAGTGCCGCGCAAACTGCAGGTACTGGATGATGGTTTTGTTGAAACGCTCTCCAGGAATCAGCAAGGGAATGCCCGGCGGATAAGGCGTTAAAAGGCTGGTGGTGATTCTTCCCTCAAGTTCATCAATCGGCACACGCTCGGTCTTGCGGTGGGCCAGACATGAAAAGGCGTCCGCAGGCTTCATCGCCGGCTCCATATTCGAGAGATACATCTCGGTGGTCAGACGCGCGATGTCATTGGCCTTGTAGATGTCATGCAGCTGCTGGCAGAGATCCGCCAGCCCAACCCGCTCGTAGCGCGGATGCTTGGCGCAGAACTCGGGAAGAACACGCCACATGGGCTGATTCTTGTCGTAGTCGTCCTTGAACTGCTGAAGGGCAGTGAGAAGGGTGTTCCAGCGGCCTTTGGTGATGCCGATGGTGAACATGATGAAAAACGAATAGAGGCCAGTCTTCTCAACAATCACGCCGTGCTCGGACAGGTACTTGGTGACGATCGATGCAGGAATGCC
>JBBAQV010000055.1:0-7218 GCA_040400125.1 Burkholderiaceae bacterium | reverse complement strand
CCCGTGCAGCCGCTACGACATATTTCAGATCCGCGGAGCCGTCTTCATCCGGCGGGGTTCCGACCGCAATAAACTGAACCAGGCCAAACTGCACCGACTCTTCAATATTGGTGGTGAAGCGAAGTCTTCCCGCGGCAACATTTTTGCGAACCATTTCGAGCAAGCCGGGCTCATGAATAGGAATACCACCGTCTTGCAGGATCTTGATTTTCGAATGATCGAGATCAAGACATAGAACATTATTGCCAGCCTCGGCCAGGCAGGCGCCGGTGACCAGGCCCACATAGCCTGTGCCCACGATCGATATCTTCATCAGAACCTTTCAAGTGATTAAGAGTGCAACGACTTTCCAGACGTTTGAATTTTAGGTCTTTTTTAAAAAGGCCATGCATTGAATGAAAAGAGAATAATGATGGTTTGGTTATACTGCACAAATATTCCAAAGGAACTGCTATGTCGAAATATGTTGAACTCAAGGCCCAGGCCGAAAAATACTTAAAGCAGGCCGAGCTTCTTTTGGTGAAGGAAACCAAGGAAGCCATCGTTGAAATAAAACGGCTCATGAAACTCTATAACCTCACTGCAGAGGACATTGGTCTGGCGGCAGGTCGACCGCCAAAAGCAGGCAGCAAGCGAGGTCGCAAACCCGGCCCGCGAACCGCTGGCAAGCGCAGTTCGTCGCGAGCTAAAAAAACCGGGCCAACCCAATCCAAAGACGGGCGAGCAACCGTCGCGCCCAAATACCGAGACCCAGCCACCGGTGCCACTTGGACGGGGCGTGGCAAGAAGCCCAAGTGGCTTTCGGCCCAGCTCGAGGCTGGTCAAACGATCGATCAATTTAAAATCTAAAAGTCCATCATGTTGCTGGTGACCGGCGGAGCAGGTTTTATTGGCTCAAATTTTGTGCTCGATTGGTTTCAAAATCATGACACTGCGGGCCTGCCGCCCGAAGGCATTATCAATTTAGATCTTCTCACCTACGCCGGGCATCCAGAAAATCTGTCCTCGCTTTCTGGCCATCGCAGCCATCAGCTTGTTCAGGGGGATATCGCGGACGCCAGCCTGGTCACCAGGCTACTTAAGGAACACCGGCCAAGGGCCATCGTGCATTTCGCAGCCGAATCTCATGTAGACCGCTCCATTGAAGGGCCTGCAGAATTCATTCGAACCAATATTCAAGGAACGTTCACGCTGCTGCAGGCGGCATTGGGCTACTGGAAAAGCCTGAGTCCATCGGATGCTGAGCAATTTCGGTTTCTGCATGTCAGCACCGACGAAGTCTATGGGTCACTCCTTCCACAAGACCCAGCCTTCACAGAGGCCACCCCTTATCAGCCCAACAGTCCGTATTCGGCAAGCAAGGCGGCCAGCGACCACCTGGTTCGCGCCTGGCACCACACCTATGGTCTTCCGGTACTTACGACCAACTGCTCGAACAATTACGGCCCCTATCAATTTCCGGAAAAGCTGATTCCTTTGGTGATCCGTAATGCATTGGCTGGACTTCCCTTGCCCATTTATGGGGATGGGCTCAATGTTCGCGACTGGCTTTATGTGAGCGATCATTGCAGCGCCATTCGAACCGTCTTGGCCAAAGGCACCCCCGGCGAGGTCTATAACATCGGCGGCTGGAACGAAATTCCGAATATCGAGATTGTCAAAACAATCTGTGGTCATCTTGATCGGCTCTCGCCAGAGACCGCGAAACGAGCGGGTGGCGCTCATTCGCATCTCATCCGCTTGGTTCCCGATCGTCCCGGGCACGACCGCCGATACGCCATTGACGCCACCAAGATCGCCAAGGAGCTTCAATGGAAGCCCAAAGAGACCTTTGCAAGCGGCATTGAAAAAACCGTTCGCTGGTACCTCAGCCATCAGGACTGGGTTCAAGACGTGCAGAGAAAAACGTCGTTCGGGAAGGCGGCTTCATGATTGTGGTGTTTGGCGTTCAGGGGCAGCTTGGCCAGTCGCTTCAGGCACAGCTTGGCGACATGCCAGAGCATGTCTTTCTTCACCGCGACAGCCAAGATTATTGTGGCGATCTGACCAACACAGCAGGCATCACTGAAACGTTGATGGATCTTCGACCAAGCTTCGTCATCAACGCGGCCGCCTATACTGCGGTTGATCAGGCGGAAGATGACGAGGATACGGCCTTATCCGTGAACGCCAGAGCACCCGGGGTGCTTGCGCAAGTCGCCCAGAAAATTGGCGCATGGCTTATTCATTACTCCACGGATTATGTCTTTAGTGGTGACGGCGAACGGCCATGGAATGAGTCTGACGTTTGTCAGCCAGTCTCCGTTTACGGCCGAAGTAAGCGTGCTGGCGAAGAAGCCATCATGCAGGTCAATGGCCGTTATCTCATTCTTCGCACAAGCTGGCTCTACAGCGAACATGGCGATAACTTCTTGACGAAAATGATTCAGCTTGCCTCTGAACGCGAAGAGATCAAGGTGGTCAATGACCAATGGGGAACCCCCACGCATGTGGACACGGTATCGCTGGCGACACTCGACCTGATGAATCTGGCCACACCGGGTTTTGGCTCAAGCCAGACCAAACCCCTTGAATCTGGCATCTATCACTGCACCGCCCATGGCGTCACCAATTGGTTCGAATACGCCAAGCTCGTGATCAACACCGCCAAGTCGTATGGCCATGCGAAAGCCTGCCGACAGATTACACCTGTTAGCAGCAGCAACTTCCCCAGTAAGGCCACACGACCCAGAAACTCCAGGCTCGACCATTCAAAACTGACGAAGCTGCTTGGTGTAGAGGCTCCGGATTGGCAAGACGATGTCGCCATGACGGTGGGCCGTTTGCTGAACTTTTCCGAAGACGAATCCGAGGACAACCAAGATGAATCGTAAAGGAATTATTCTCGCGGGCGGTTCAGGCACGCGGCTTCATCCGGCAACACTGGCGGTGTCCAAGCAACTCCTGCCCATCTATGACAAGCCCATGGTGTTTTATCCACTGACGACCTTGATGCTTGCAGGAATTCGAGACATTCTGGTCATCTCAACCCCTCAAGACACACCTCGATTTGAGCAGCTCTTGGGAAATGGCAGCCAGTGGGGGCTTTCTCTTCGTTACGCCATTCAGCCTTCGCCCGACGGCCTTGCACAGGCGTTCATCATTGGAGAGAAATTTCTGGGTGATCACACCAGCGCATTGATTCTTGGTGACAACGTCTTCTACGGTCATGACCTTGCCGTGTCTCTGCGGCAGGCGGACAGGCGAACGTCAGGAGCCAGTATCTTTGCCTATCCCGTTCAAGACCCTGAACGCTATGGCGTGGTGGAATTTGACAGCCAAGGTCGTGCGATCTCGCTTGAAGAAAAACCGTTGCGGCCAAAGTCGCGGTACGCCATCACAGGGCTTTATTTCTATGATCAACAGGTGATTGATATCGCCAAATCACTGAAGCCATCGGCACGTGGTGAACTTGAGATCACCGACGTGAATCGTCATTACCTGGACCAAGGCAAACTGGATGTCGAGGTCATGGGCCGAGGCCATGCCTGGCTCGATACAGGCACCCATGAGTCCCTGCTTGAGGCGGGGCAATTCATCCAGACGATTGAAAAGCGGCAAGGCTTAAAAGTCGCCTGCCCCGAAGAAATTGCATGGCGTCAACAATGGATCACCAACGAAGAACTCGAAGCCCTTGCGCAGCCGCTCGCCAAGAGCGGGTATGGCCGCTACCTTCTCGATCTTCTGAATGATCGGGTGTTTTGATGTCAAGCAACCTTGCGGTCAAGCCACTCGCGCCCTTTCGCGATGTTCTTCTCATTCAGGCCAAGGTCTTTGGGGATGAGCGCGGATTTTTCCTTGAGAGCTTCAACCAGAAAAACTTCAACGAGGCGACCGGGCTAACCATCCAGTTCGTGCAAGACAATCACTCACGTTCCAATCGAGGCGTTCTGCGCGGTATCCACTTTCAGCGTGAACCCCATGCCCAGGGTAAATTGGTTCGCGTCGCAAAAGGCGCGGTCTGGGATGTGGCGGTCGACCTTCGTCGCTCATCGCCAACCTTTGGCCGCTGGGCAGGCTATGAATTAAACGACCGCCGTGGCGAGATGCTCTGGATCCCGCCCGGTTTTGGGCACGGCTTTGTTGTCCTGGAAGACGGCACCGATTTTCTTTATAAGGCCACCGATTACTACCACCCGGAATCTGAATCATCCGTGGCCTGGAACGACGCATCCATTGGAATTGAATGGCCCATTCATCGGGGACTGATCTTGTCTCCGCGAGACCAAGCCGCCCGCTGCTTGGCGGACAGTCCGGTCTTTGACTAGATTGGGTTGTGAATTGATGAAGGTTTAATAACGCAGGTTATTCAGCAACAAGACCAGCGCCACCGCCACTGAGAATGTGACGAAGTAATGCATGGGTGTTCGAATAATGGCAAGGTCCACGCCTTGCCCTTGTCGCCCGCCATAGCCATCGGCGTCCTCGGACCAGGCGTCTCGCTCCCAATCCTCGTCGTTCCAAAGGGCCGTCACCTGATCACGCCGAGCGACGGCTTTGGCATAGGCCATGACTGCAACCTTGCAGTAGTAGACATTATGAAATGACGCCGAACGCCCCTCCTCAATCGCAAGCAGATGCGACTGATGGACCCCCGACCGACGAGAGAGTGTTCGAATGTCAAGACGCTGGGCCTCTCGAGCCATTCGAAGCAAAGAGGAAATTTCGCGGCGCTGGCTCATGTGGGCAGTGGCTCTCGATGGATTTCCGGGAAGTTAGTTTGGAAGATTTCGCTCACGAACGATCCTTGGGCCTTCGGCAGACAGCCGCCAGACCAGTTCTTTACGGTCACGACTTTGAAAAGTGTCGGACCGATAGTGATGAATAAATTCAACAGCGATTTCATGATTTCCAAGATCTTTAAACACTGGTGATTCAATCCGCACCTCGATAAATTTGGCTGCGGCGATTCTTGCTGCACGATTCTTGACGTAAGCGTCTCGATTGGGAAAGCTTGGATCAAAGAGCTTCAGATAGTCATCCGTCCGTCGTGCGGACCACAATTCTACCCACAGTTTCATTGACTGTTCGGCCTGAGCAACTGTGAAACCCTTGGCTGCCGGGGCTTCCCGAGATGTGGCCTTGCCCGATGACGGCGCTGTAACCGTTTCAGAGGGGATACCGACCGGCGCTTTGACCAGGGGCGCACTTGGCTGCGTGCCCACCGAGGCCGCCTTGAAGCGATACTCAGCGCTGTTCACGTCCTCGCCCTCTCCCACTCGAGCCAGGGCTAAGGCCACAATGACCACAACAAAAACAACGACAGCCGCAACAATCCAGTTACGAACGCGGGTCGAAAACTGTTCCTGACTGGACTCAGTCAGAAGCGGTGGCGCACACGAATCGGCGCTGAGAGGATGCTCAAACTTAGTCATTCACTGATCAGCAAGGATGACAGTTGTTCTGGATAAGGAAGGTCATTCGGTCCCGAGTTTCTTACACAAACCCTCAAAAATCAAGGACTTATCCAGCTTTCTTCCTGATTTAGGTGCATTCGATGGTCGGGGCTACCCCGACCCGGGCCCGTACCCAGTTGGGTTTTGGGTCTGCCAGTTCCAGCTGCTTCGACACATTTCGATAAGGTCTCGCTTTGATGACCATCCAAGAAGATGCTTGGCCAGGCTTGGGTCGGCATAGGCCGAGGCAATGTCTCCAGGCCTGCGCGCCACAAGATCAAAGGGAATCTCACGGCCTGCTGCCTTCGAATAAGCGGCGATCACCTCGAGCACGCTCGAACCCTGACCGGTACCCAGATTCACCAAGTGCCCCCCTACCGAATCCAGGGCATTGAGCGAGGCAAGGTGTCCTTCGGCGAGGTCCATCACATGAATGTAGTCTCGCACCCCCGTGCCATCAATCGTTGGGTAGTCGCGACCAAACACCTGGACCCGGCCAAGTCGTCCGGCGGCGACCCTGGCCACGAAGGGCATTAAATTGTTCGGAATCCCAACGGGGTCTTCACCAATGAGCCCGCTTTCATGAGCGCCCACCGGGTTGAAATAACGAAGAATGGCAACCTTCCAAGACGGATCGAGCGCCGCCATGGACTGCAGAACCTGCTCGCCCATGAGTTTCGTATGGCCATAAGGATTGGTGTAACCCGTGGGCATGTCTTCAGTGACCGGAACTTTTGCGGGTTCGCCATAAACCGTGCAGCTGCTTGAAAACACAAGTTTCTTGCAGCCAACAAGCGTCATCGCTTCAAGCAAGCCCAACAGACCGCCCATGTTGTTACGGTAGTACTTCAAAGGCTGCTGAACCGATTCACCCACCGCCTTGAAGGCGGCGAAATGAATCACGGCCTGAATCTGATGCTGCCTGAGAAGATCTGCAACCAGCGCAACATTCGCGACATCGCCTTGAATGAGCGGAAGATTTCGGCCGGTGATGGTGTGAAGGCGGTTGAGAACCTCGGGGTGGCTATTCGAAAAATCATCCAGTAAGACTGGATTCAACCCTGAGGCGGCAAGCGCCACCGCCGTATGACTACCAATATAGCCCGCACCGCCCGTGAGAAGAATGTTCATGGCTTGGCCGCCCTGCCATAGCGGTCTTCAAAACGAACAATGTCATCTTCGCCCAAATAGGAACCAGACTGCACCTCGATCAGTTCAAGATTGACCTTGCCTGGATTTTCCAAGGAGTGTTTCTCGCCGATAGGAATGTAGATCGACTGGTTTTCACTCAGCAACACCTGCCGCTCGGCCAGAGTCACCAAGGCTGTTCCGCTCACCACAATCCAGTGCTCCGCACGGTGATGATGCATCTGCAAGGAAAGCTTCGCACCCGGTTTCACGGTGATGCGTTTGACCTGGTATCGATCGCCCACGCCAATGGAGTCATATGACCCCCATGGCCGAAAAACCTCGCGGTGGCTGTGATGCTCAGTGCGGGATTCCGCCTTCAGACGATCGACCAATTTTTTAACGTCCTGGGCTTTGTCTTTGCTCGCCACCAACACCGCATCCGAGGTTTCAACCACCACCAGGTCTTCCACTCCCAAAAGGGAGACCAGCCGGTAATCGGCATGGACATAAGAGTTCTTCACGCCTTCCAGCATGACATCGCCACGAGTGGCATTACCTTGAGCGTCTTGGGCATGGACCTGCCAAACGGAAGACCATGCACCAACGTCGTTCCAACCGGCGTCAAGCGGCACCACCACCGCCTTCTTGGTTT
>JBBAQV010000054.1:0-7244 GCA_040400125.1 Burkholderiaceae bacterium | reverse complement strand
CCCGCATTGATGTTGTCCCTGCGTCGGAGCTTGATGTAGTCGCCTTTTGCGGGAATGGACTGCAGTGAAAAACCGTTTTGCTCAAGAAGATCGAGCGTTTCGTCGTCGACATCAACGAGCTTTTTCTTCTTATGCCTTCGGGCGGTGCTTTTCTGCTGCTCGCTTTGCTCGTTTTCAAGGCGATCGATAAGTTCATGGATGGTGTGAAGGCCGTCTCCCACAACACCTCCGGCAATGCGCTTCACAATTCGAACGACCTCCCCGTGAACAACGGTGAGTCGGTGGGTTTGCCCTTCACAGTGTTTCTCAATAAGAATGTTTGACGATTTCTCTATGGCGCTTCGATAAGCTTTTCGGACGGATTCAACGGTGCGTAGATCCGCCGCAACACCGACGCCTTGTTCAAGGTCATTCGGCTTGATGACCACCGGAAATCCCATCGATTCGGCAGCTTTAATGGCATCTGCCTCGGAGTGAACAAACTGGTTCACGCTGCCAGGAAGACCAGAAAGCCTCAGAAGCTTTGCCGTTTGATATTTGTCGGTTGCAATGGAGACGCCCAGGGAGGGCGTTTTGTCCGTGATCGTGCTGATCCACTGCCGGCTTCGGAAGCCGGTGCCCATGCGAATAAGGCTGTCGAAAAGAATCGAGACCGGGATGTCATTTCGAAAAGCAGCGTTGAGCAAATTGAACTGATTGACGCCTTTGTGGGAATAGGGGGCCAGCGCGGCGTCCACCAGGGTTCTTCTGGCAGGCAATCCCTTTAGAGCCAGGACTCCGTCATTCACGTCGTTGATGACTTGTGTGGCCCACTCAAGGGCAACGGTGGTCGCTGTATGGTGATGCGACGGGAACGCAAGATAGAAGCGATCAGTCTGGTCGTGCGTTGCCGATATTCGTTGCCGATGGGTTTTTCGACTAATGGCAATCCGGTTTGCGCGCTGGATGGCCCCGACAAGAAACATCAGGCGTTCAATGACTGCTTCCGCATGGGTTGCCGGGGAGTGATCAGCCTCAAAACTGGGCGTTTCGTCTGTGAGGGACGCCAGAGCCTGATCGACGCGTGACAACTCTTTGGACTCGGGCGGATGGACCGCAGCCATTCCGAAAAAGGCGGATTGCTGGAGACCAAACGCGAACCCACGAAGCTGAACCCAGGAACTTGCAAGAGTAATTAGGGGCATACCAAAGTGTACAGCCGAGTCTTAATGCCCCGCTCTATTTCCGCCGAACCGACCTTCGTCTCGCAAGCACCACGGCGGTGTTGATGCCCGTGATCACCATGACGGGCCACAAGAGGGTGCACATCAATACCCAGAAAATCCAGCTTCCGGCCGACTGGCTGGTTTTGAGGTCCTCGGCCTCGCATGGGCCCTCGCTAAAGAGATGACGGTTTGAAAACGATGCAAGACCGAAGCAGGTGCCGAGCACGAGAAACGTGACGATGATTAGGTTCATAGTGGCTCTTCCTTAGGAGACAATGCGTTCGTGCCGGGCTAAGGGTTTTGTTTTAACCGCTTCGCACCGAATGTTGGAACTAGTTTACACAGACAAGTGTCAACTTAATAGGATTCTTCGTTTTCGATTGCCCTCATTCGCTGGGCTGCAACAAGAAAAGAGGTTGGAATGCGTTCAATCACAGCATTTTTTTCGGTGGTCATCCTGGCTCTGGCCCTTGCCGGCTGCGGAGAGAAAGACGAAGAGAAGGCGGCCCAGAATCGGCCGGCCATCCCGGGCTATTGAGTGTCCCTTGTTGGGCCTTAAGAAATTGATTGGCGTGAGATGGCTATGAAATTCCGTTGGACGATCGCTCCGCTCATTTGGGTGGCGGCGGCATTTTTTTCGGTGGGTGCCCAAGCAACCACGCAATCGAAGAATCTCATCACTCCTACACCGGCCCAGGCTGGTTTCGCAGTAAGGGTGCTGGTTGAAAACCTTCAGCACCCGTGGGGCATTGCCTGGCTGCCTTCGGGCGAGATGTTGATCACCGAGCGAGAGGGTTTTCTTCGGCGTGTCTCCCCGGATTTTCGTGAGGTTTCAAAACCCCTCGGTGGGCTGCCCAACCTCATTGCCGTGAGCGGGCAGGGCGGCCTCTTGGATGTTGCTGTGCATCCGGAGTTTTCCAAGAATGGATGGATCTACATCTCTTACGTTGAGCGACAGGACGAGCGCAGTTCATTACTTGGCACTGCACTCATCCGGGCTCGACTAAAAGATGATCGTCTGGTCGATGTCGAGCGACTTTTCAGCATGCAGCCCAAATCCCGCGGGGGGCGGCATTTCGGCGGCAGGATCCTTCTGGATGGCAAAGGCTTTGTTTATTTGGCCCTTGGAGACCGGGGCGATGCAGAGCGGGCTCAAGCGTTCCGCGATCATGCTGGCGCCGTCATTCGTTTACACGACGACGGCCGCATTCCGCAAGACAACCCTTTTGTTCGCCAGAAAGACATTCCGCCTGAGACCTTTTCTCGAGGCCATCGGAATATTCAAGGAATGGCCTTTCACCCCGTGACGGGTGAGATCTTTGCGCATGAGCATGGCCCCCAGGGTGGTGACGAGTTCAATCAAGTTCGTGCCGGACGAAACTACGGCTGGCCCATGGCCACCTATGGTGTGAACTATGTCACCGGCACGCGGATTGGTGAAGGGGTGAGCAAAGCAGGTACTGAGGCACCACTCCATGTCTGGGTGCCGTCGATTGCCCCTTCTGGCTTGGCTTTTTACACTGGTGCCGCGTTCCCCAAATGGCAGGGCAGTGCATTGCTTGGCGGGCTGAAATCTCAAAGTCTTGTGCGTCTTGAACTGAAAGCTGAGCGTGTGATTTCGGAGGAGCGGCTGCTGGTGAATTCGGTGGGTCGAATTCGGGATGTCCGCGTGGGCCCAGATGGGTTCATTTATCTTCTGACGGATGCGCCCGATGGAAAGCTCCTTCGCCTTGAGCCGCAGGTCAGCCCGACAAGGCGCTAGAGTTCGATCCGTTTGCAGCGCCACTGAGACGACTGACGCTGCAAAAGCCCGTTTGCGGTGTTGAATTCAATTCGCTCGCCGGATTCTTTGTGGGTGTAGATACGAGATGTCTTGCGTTCTTCCGTAAAGCGGTAGGTGATGGACTGAAACCGAAGACTTGTAGGCGTCATCACGAACTCATCGGCACGGGTGTTTTCAGAAACACCTTCACAGCCAAAAGATTGTTCTCGAACGGCACAGGCGCCGAGAAAGGTGGTTAGACTTGCAGACATCAAGAGGAGCAAGAACCGTGGTTGTCGCTGTAGGTTTCGTTGTTTCATTTCTTTTCGTGAGTCAGGCCATGGCCGTTGAAGAACCTTCTTATCAAGTCCTTCAGACAGAGTCCCCTTTTGAGCTTCGGCGATACGCAGGCTTTATTGTCGCGGAAACCGAACTCACCGGAGACTTTGATTCTGCCAGTCGTACGGGATTTCGCCGGATCGCTGGGTATATCTTCGGCGACAACCAAGTGCCAAGTGGCGGTAACCGCAAGATTGCTATGACTGCGCCTGTGACCGTTGAACCGAAAGAGGGTGGTTGGCGGCTACACTTTGTAATGCCAAGCCAGGAGTCACTCTCAACCCTGCCAAAGCCTGGCAATGCTGAGGTTGCGATTCGCCAGGTTCCCGCCCACGATGTGGCAACCATCCGTTTTAGCGGCTGGACCACAGAATCATCGATTCAATCGAACACCGCTGAGCTGCAGGCTTGGATGACCCAAAAAGGCTTGAAACCTGCGGGCGCTCCGAAGGTGGCGAGGTACAACGACCCCTTCACCCTGCCATGGCGGCGCCGCAACGAGATTCTCATTCCAGTGGCCATTCCTGGCGCATCGCCCAGGTAGCCGTGGTTATTAATCGTTTTTTTCGATTAATAATATCAAAACGATTTGTTGGATAGATGGAAAGGGCTCACCTAAGATGGCTCCATCAACCTGAATCTTGGAGTCATCATGGCCTTAATTCGACGAAACATGTTTTTTATCAAGAAAACTGCCTCTTATTACGTGCTCCATATCACGGTGGCCGCCATGGTCGCTTATGCTGTGACCGGGGACTGGGTTGCCGCCATCACCTTGAGCCTTCTTGAACCCACCATTCAGGCGGGCGTGTTTTTCTTTCACGAAAAGGTTTGGCAACGCCAGGAAAGATCGGAGATGCACGGTTTGCCTGCAAAGCCACAAGTCATTTAACGAAACGGATTGAACCAAGGAGAAACGAATGGGCACAAAATCGACAGCCATGAAAATTGATATTGGCATCAGCGACAAAGATCGAAAGGCCATTGCAAAAGGGCTTTCGGCTCTTCTGGCGGACAGCTATTCGCTTTACCTGATGACGCACAACTTTCACTGGAACGTGACAGGTCCTCAGTTCAATACGCTGCACACCATGTTCATGGCGCAGTACACCGAACAGTGGGCGGCACTCGATCTGATTGCGGAGCGCATTCGCGCCTTGGGCGAGCGCGCTCCGGGAACCTATTCTGAGTTTGCCAAGCTGGGATCGATTGAGGAAGTCGTTGGAACGCCGAAGGCCACCGAGATGATCGGGCTTTTGGTCAAAGCCCAAGAGGCGACCGCCCGAACGGCAAGAAATCTCTTTGCGGTTGTCGATAAAGCCAACGACCAGCCTACGGCAGACCTTTTAACCCAAAGGCTCGATGTCCATGAAAAAACTGCATGGATGCTGCGCAGTCTTCTGGAGGATTAGTTTTTCTGAAAATAAAAAGCCCCTTGAAGGGGCTTTTGTTTGTTTGGTGGCGATTCAGGGATTCGAACCCCGGACCTGCGGATTATGATTCCGTCGCTCTAACCAACTGAGCTAATTCGCCGAAGCCTCGAATTATAGGGCAATCGGGTAGTCCGCTCAACACGAGCCTTGGCGGCGAACGCGCCTACAATGGGGGTTCGAAGGGGCTTATCCAATCCATGGCAGGAAAACTTACTGGCATCACCCGTTGGCTGAAGGATTACCGGGTGCTTGCCCGCTACCGGAACCAGTGGCTCCTTGCTCTGCTCTTTCTGTTTCTAGCGGCCGCAGCCACGCTTTCTGTACCTTTGGCCTTTCGAGACCTTGTGGACACTGGGCTCACCAGCGAGGCCATTGACCAGAAGTTTCTTAATTTGCTGGCGTTGGCGTGTGTCCTTGCGGCGGTTACCGCGGCACGGTTTTATCTGATGTCCTGGCTTGGCGAACGGGTGGTGGCCGACATTCGTTCCAAGGTTTTTTCTAACGTGCTTCGCCAAAGCCCGTCTTATTTCGAAACCCTGCAAACGGGTGAGGTGCTTTCCCGGCTGACCAGCGACACCACTCTGGTTCAGACTCTGGTGGGCACAAGTATCTCCATTGCTTTGCGCAGCGCGGTCATGTTCCTTGGTGGCCTTGCCATGATGCTGGCCACCAGTGCCTGGCTTGCCGGCCTGATGCTGGCTTTACTGCTTCTGATTGTGCTTCCGCTTTGGGCGCTTGGGCGGCATGTTCGAAAGATGTCGCGAGCAAGCCAGGACC
Source organism: Burkholderiaceae bacterium (assembly GCA_040400125.1). GTDB lineage: Bacteria > Pseudomonadota > Gammaproteobacteria > Burkholderiales > Burkholderiaceae_A > Lacustribacter. Next base: position 1,728 of record JBBAQV010000054.1, on the reverse strand, counting down.
GCGTGGCGGACACCAGTGCCTTGGCGGGTGAAGTGCTCAACGCGATGCCCACGGTTCAGGCATTTGTGCGTGAGCCGTATGAGACCAAGCGTTTTGATCAGGCGGTGGAATCGGCGTTCGATGAAGCAAAGAAACGCATTCGGCTTCGTTCAACGCTGACTGCGGTGGCCATCATGATGGCCTTCGGTGTGATTGTGTTTGTGCTTTGGATCGGTGCTAAGCAGGTGAGTTCGGGAACGATCAGCCTTGGTGAACTCACCCAGTTTGTCATGTATGCCGTGTTGGTGGCGGGCTCCATTGGTGCGCTTTCGGAAGTCTGGGGGGACCTGCAGCGTGCGGCAGGCGCCACCGAGCGGCTGGTCGAGCTGATGCAGGCCGAGCCGGAGCTTTCGGGTATGGCGTGCAATCCACCCAACGCTTCGGCTGAATCGAGCGCCATGGATGCAGGCGCGGCCGTCTCGGGCATCGAATTCCGGTCAGTGCGCTTTTCCTACCCCTCCAGGCCAGGAACTCCGGCATTGCATGATCTGAGTTTCCAGGTTCCCAGTGGCAAGAGGGTGGCACTTGTTGGGCCATCGGGTGCGGGGAAGACCACGGTCTTTGCGCTGCTCTTACGCTTTTATGCGCCCGAGTCTGGCGTGGTGTCGGTGATGGGAAGACCCATTCACGAATGGCCGCTTGACGCCTTACGGGGGCAGATGGGAATCGTTCCACAAGACCCGGTGATCTTTGCCGCCAGTGCCATGGACAACATTCGTTACGGCAGACTGGATGCCACCGATGAAGAGGTGGTGGCTGCGGCCAAGACCGCCCATGCGGATGCATTCATTAGGGCGCTGCCTCAGGGCTATGAGAGCTTTCTTGGGGAACGAGGCGTGCGTCTTTCAGGCGGTCAGAAGCAGCGCATTTCAATTGCACGCGCCATTTTGAAGAACCCTCCGATTCTGCTTCTGGACGAAGCCACCTCGGCGCTTGATGCGGAGTCCGAGCAGGAGGTTCAGCAGGCTTTAAACCAGGTACTGCCTGGGCGCACGTCGCTCACCATCGCGCATCGTCTGGCGACGGTTCTTCAGGCCGATGAAATTCTAGTCATGGATTCGGGCCGCGTGGTGGAGCAAGGAACCCATTCACAGCTGCTTGCCCAAGGCGGGCTGTACGCACGGCTTGCCAAGCTTCAGTTCGTTTAGCTGCGAATGCGCCACCCGGAGGCAATGAGTCTTAGGGTGATGACGGTTAAGGCAAGGGCCGACACCGAAGAAATCGAAAGACTCACCCACGGCGAGACATCGGCGACGCCATACATGCCGTATCGAAATCCATCAATCAGATAGAAAAAAGGATTCAGGTGACTAATCGTCTGCCAGATCGGGGGAAGCTGGTTGACTGAATAAAACACGCCCGCCAGAAAGGTGAGTGGGTTGATGAGAAAGTTTTGAAAGGCTGAGACATGGTCCCATTTCTCGGCCCATAGGCCTGCAATCAGCCCCAGTGACGCCAACACCACACAGGACAGCAGCGCGAAGATGACTGTCCAGAGAATCGATGACACCGAGATGGGAACAAACACCCATGCCGCAATCCACACGCCAAGGCCACAGGCAAAGCCGCGTAACACGGCGCCACCCACATAGCCTGCAAACCATTCCCATGGACGCATGGGCGAGAGCAAAAGACAAACAAGGTTCCCGGTGATCTTGCTTTGGGTAAGGCTTGACGAACTGTTGGCAA
>JBBAQV010000053.1:0-7518 GCA_040400125.1 Burkholderiaceae bacterium | reverse complement strand
TGATCAGATCGTCTCGGTGAGGGATGTCTTCCGTGGATTCAGGCAGGGCGTCATGAGGTGAAGCCGCAAGCATTGAAAGAGGAACCGCAGAAAGCCAAGACGATGCCAGGGCATCCAGTGACTGCCAACGATCAACCACCTGCTGGGCCTTGTCAAAGGTGCGGTTGGCAAGCCGAAGCCTTCGAACACCGGCCGCGCGAAGTGGCCCAATCACGCCTTGGCCTGCGCCACCCGCGCCAATCAGCAACACTGTTTTGTCTTGCAGGCTTCCTGCCCCGCCCAAAAGGCGCTCAAGATCTCGAACCAGACCAATGCCGTCGGTGTTGTCTGCCGCGACAAAACCCTGGGCGTCCCATCGCAGCGTGTTGATCGCGGCAGCCATGGTGGCCCGCTCAGAAATTTCCCAGTCCAGCGACTGCGCCAAAGCAAAGGCATGTTCTTTCAGCGGCACCGTCAGGTTCACTCCGCCAAAGCCACTGGCCATGAGCTCCTCAAGCTTGGCAGACAGCTGATCGGCGCTGACCTGCAAAGCCTGGTAGTGCATGGTCTGGCCCGTTTGTCGGGCGAACTGGGTGTGAATCCAGGGCGACTTGCTGTGGGCAATGGGGTCGCCAAGCACGGCGTAATGCTGAGGAATGTCTTGATCGGAAGCCATGTCGCTATCTTCGTTGAGCGCCAAGGCCTGCGCAATCACGGAAACGAAGCGCGCCTGCAATGACAGATCCAGAGCATCCGAGGCCAGGATTTCCAGCTCCACCTCGGTGCCCGGAGAAAGCTCGGGCGCATCGTTGCAGCGAAGCACACACGGCGCCGAACGCAGGCGAAATGCGCCCTCACGAAGCGCGACAGCGCGTTCTCGAATGGACACCCCCTGGTCCACGGCCGACCAGGATTCACCACCGCCAAGACCATGCTGCAGTCCAATCCAGCGCTGGGCCCAATAACGCTCCAGCGTGTCTTGAAAATCGCCGTATTGGTTGTAAAGGGTGTCGAACTGGGTGACGCTTGAAAAGAGTTCGGCCTCATTGCCCTTGAACACTGCAGGGCGATGGCCCAGCACCGAGAGCATCTGCCATTGGTTGAGAAGATCACTGTAGCGACGCAGAGGCGATGTGGACCAGGCGTAGTTGTTCACGCCAAGACCCTGATGAGGCCCGGGCTGCGTCTGCATTCGAACTCGCCCCATGGTCTGTACGCGATAGACCCCTGGAAGCCTTGCCAGCGCAAGCATGTCGCCCCACGAGGTATTGGCAAGAATCATGAATTCCGAAACCAGAATATCCACAGGTGATCCGCGCCTGCGGGTGACAATTCGCGGCAGGCCATCGCCCTGCTCTTTGGCCTTGGGGTTCTGGGAATTCCAATCAACATAAAAATTAAAGTCGACCCGGCCGGTGGGCTCGGGCTTTCCGCGTGCTGTTTCACGCTGTTCCCGAAGCTTATGGGCCAGCATCAGCATGGGCTTGAGGCCCTCCCAGGGAAGACGATCCGCGCCAATCGATTCCATGGGCTGGTCAAGTTCAGACTCCCATTCCCCAAGCCGAAGATTTTTTGCAATCTGCACACGTTCAAGCTTGGATTGGCTTGCAAGCTTTTCCCCCTCGGCGCTGAAATCCACATACAGCGAAAGGGCGGGTCGGGCCTGGCCTTCATCCAGAGAAAAAGCGGCAATCAGGTCACGAGGCAACATGGTGATCTTGTCGCCAGGAAAATAAACGGTTGAGGCGCGCTCAAGCGCCATCTGTCCAACATCACTGTCGGGCTGAATTCCAACACCAGGTGCTGCAATGTGAATGCCCACCCGCCATCCGCCATCGGGCCTTGGCACCAATGAAAAGGCGTCATCGATTTCGTCCGTGGTGACATCGTCAATCGAATAAGCAGGCTGAGGGGCCAGGGGAAGATCCAGCTTTGCTGCCTGATCAATCACCTCTTGAAGCTTGTCCGCAGAAACGGAAAACCCTGTGCCGTGAGGAAAACACTGCTGAAGGAAGCGCGCGTAGTGAAGGCTGTAGTTCGAAGGCAGGCCGCCGCGTTCAAGCAAAAGCTTAGCCGGAGAAATCTGCAGGGCATGAGAGGCCGAATCCAGAGCCTTATAGGCAATCGATTGTTTGTCCGGGCGAATCAAAAGCTGCAAAGCCTGCGCACGAATTTCCTCAGGCAGGCCGCCATGAAGAATGTCATCGTGCATGCGCTGCTGGGCTTCAGCAGCCAGACGCTTGCGTTCGGCACCCGCCAGCGCCGCTTTGAGTGACTCTTCCGGGGCAGCCTTATAGCGCCCACGCCCCTTGCGATAAAAATACATGGGGGATTGATGCAGGGCGATCATCACGCCGGCGGTTTCGGTTGAACTTGGCGTGGCCGAGAAGATCTCTTTGGCGAACTCATGAGCATCGAATTCTTCTTCGGGGGCGCATTCCCAAAGAAACTGTGGGTCCAGGTCTTGGGCAATGGCCTGGGCCTGCGGCAAAAGCTGATCTCGGGCGGGCTCCTTGAACTGCAACAGAATGGTGTTGCGTTTGATCTTGTTTCGCTTGCCCGTGGGCATTTCCACCTGAACGGTGGCCTCGGCCTCGGCGAACAAGGTTCCTACCTTGAACCCGCCATCTTCTTCAAAAAGTAAAAACATCGGGCGCTATTGGATGTTGGCAGCCGAAAGGGCTGCAAGAAGTTTTTCGTGCAGGCCGCCAAAGCCTCCGTTGCTCATCACCAGCACCCGATCACCGGGCTTGGCCTCGCTCACAATCTGGTTGACCAGCGTGGGAATTTCACGGCTGATGGCAGCCTTTTTGCCCAAGGGCGCAAGTGCTGCCGCCAGATCCCAGTCGATGCCGCCCGCATAGGCAAACACCCGATCGGCCTCGCGCAGGCTGTCCGCAAGCCTTGAGGCCATCACACCCAATTTCATTGTGTTCGATCGGGGTTCGATCACCGCAAGAATGCGGCCGGAATCTTTTGAACGCGTCATCTGCGCGCGCAGGCCTTGCACCGTGGTGGCAATCGCGGTGGGGTGATGGGCAAAGTCATCAAGCACCTGAACCGACGACACTTCGCCACGGATCTGCATCCGACGCTTCACCCCTTGAAACTTTTCAATGGCGGCAAGGGCCTGATCGGACGAGACACCATAGGCCACCGCCGCTGCAATCGCGGCCAGGACATTGCTTCGATTGTGTTGGCCCGAAAGCGGGGTGCGACAGATTCCAAGAAGGCTCTCCTCGCGGGTTACCTGAAACGCTTCAAATGGACTGGTCTTTGGTTGACTGGCGCCTGCAGCGCCTTCTTCAAGCGGCTTGATGGACCATGCATTGGCCCGATCAAACCATTCGATGGGAGTGAATGCGCCGCGCGCCAGAACCCTTTCCAGGGCCGGCTCTTGGCCGTTCACAATCAAGCGTCCATGCGAAGGTAGCGTGCGGATCCAGTGATGGAACTGGGTTTCAATAGCCGCAAGGTCCGCAAAGATATCGGCATGATCGAATTCAAGGTTGTTCAATACGGCGATCTCAGCGGGGTAGTGCAGAAACTTGGAGCGCTTGTCGAAAAAGGCGGTGTCGTATTCGTCAGCCTCAATGACAAAGGGCTGATCACCCGACTGCCAGTTCGGGTTAAGCCGGGCCGAACGTCCGAAGTTCTCGGGGACGCCGCCAATTAAAAAAGATGGAGCAAGACCTGCGTGTTCAAGAATCCAGGCCAGAATCGAACTGGTGGTGGTCTTGCCGTGTGTTCCCGAGACCGCCAACACCCGGTGTCTGCGAAGAATGTTTTCAGAAAGCCACTGCGGACCGGAGATCATCTTTTCACGCCGATTCAAAAGCGCTTCAATCAGGGGCATACCCCTTGTGGCGACATTGCCAATCACCCAGAGGTCGGGTTTCAACGCCAGCTGGTCTTCAGCAAATCCTTCCGTGAGTTCAATGCCCGCCTGCTCGAGCTGGGTGCTCATGGGCGGGTAGACATTGGCGTCACAGCCGGTGACCCGATAGCCTGCGGCACGAGCAAGCTGGGCCAGACCGCCCATGAAGGTGCCGCAGATTCCAACAATATGAATATGCATGGCAAGCATTGTAGCCATCGGCATAATCAGGGCCATGGCAACACAACGACCCCTTCCCGAGCTGGCCCACATGGCGGCTGCCCTGATTGCTGAAGAGGGGCTGGATTACGCCGCGGCCAAGCGCAAGGCCTATGAACGACTGACCGGCGGCCATGGCGGGAGAATCGCCAGAGAGATGCTGCCGACCAACGACGAGGTTGAAGAAGCCTTGCGTGAATACCAAGAGCTTTTTCAGTCGGATGAACAGCCTGCAAGGCTGCTTAGCCTTCGACGGAAGTCCCTGGCGCTGATGGAGCTGCTCCAGGATTTTGAACCCGTGGTGACGGGGGCCATCGCCAACGGCACCGCCAGCGAGTTCTCCGACATCCATCTTCAGTGCTTTGCTGACAGCGCCAAGGAGCTGGGGATCTTTCTTGCCGACCAGAGAATCGCCAACGAGGTGGGCACCATGGCCCATTTCCGCTCTGGCGAGCCCGATGTCGAGGCGATAGCCTTGCAGTGGCAGGGGGAACTGGCGGTGATTGCGGTTTATCCGGAACATGAGGCCAGAATTTCAGCCAAAGCTTCGAAAGGCAGACTCCTTCGGATCAATCGTCAAGAGCTTCTGGGATTGATCGAACAGACCGAGGAAGTTTCCCCAAAGGCCTCTGAGACAACTAAGGAATAATCAGGTCATGAGATCCAACCGCAAATCCATCATCGCCATCGTGGCCCTGGTCATGCTGATTCTTGGCGTGGCCATTGGCTCTTGGCGCATTCAGCCCAATGCCGTTGACCCCGCCAACTGGGTCTTCGAGCTGAGCTTCCCAGACCCCAAGGGAGAAGCCACGCCCCTGGCCAACACCCGTGGAAAACTGACCGTGGTCAACTTCTGGGCCACCTGGTGCCCACCATGCATTGAAGAAATGCCTGAACTTTCTCGAATTCATGCCGAAATGTCGCCAAAAGACATCAAAATAGTTGGATTAGCCGTAGATTCACCGTCCAATGTCCGGGAGTTCCTTGAAAAGAACAGTGTCAGCTATCCGCTTCTCATTACCGGGGCCTCGGGGTCGGAGCTTGCCAAACGGCTTGGGAACGCCATTGACGCGCTTCCCTATACAGTGCTTATCGATGAAAAAGGTAATGTTTTAAAGCAAAAAGCCGGCAGAATCCATGAAGAAGAGCTAAGGAAGTGGATCGCTGAAGCGATTTAAACTGCGTTAGAATCGCTCCCTCTGACTTTGGATGGAGCGGACTGAATGCCGTCATCTTCGTTGATCTGGGTTCTTCATGGCCCCAACTTGAATCGTCTTGGTTTGCGTGAGCCTGAAATCTATGGCGCCACCACCCTGGCTGAAATCGATTCCGCCCTGGTCTCGGAGGCCAAAGGCCTTGGTCTTCAGCTTGAATCCTTTCAAACGAACCACGAGGGCGTGATGATTGACCATATTCATCAGGCGCCCGCTAAAAAGGTGGCCTTCATCATCATCAACCCGGCGGCTTTCACCCACACCAGTGTTGCGGTGCGTGACGCACTTGCCGCAGTGGCCACCCCTTTTGTGGAAGTGCACCTTTCCAATGTGCACAAGCGAGAGGCCTTTCGCCATCACTCCTACTTCTCAGACCTGGCCGAAGCCGTGATCTGCGGCCTCGGGCCTTTGGGCTATTCGGCCGCGCTTCAATTCGCAGCCAACCGAATTCAACACCGTTAATCCCACAAGGAGAGATCCAAACATGGACCTTCGTAAGCTGAAAACACTCATCGACCTGGTCGCCGAATCTGGCATTGCAGAGCTTGAGATCACCGAAGGCGAAGACAAGGTTCGCATCGTGAAGTCCGGCGCTGCACCCCAGGCGTCTCATGTCAGCCACGTCTATGCTGCACCGTCTGGGCATGCCGCACCCGCAGCAGCAGCCCAGCCTGTGGCTCTAGCGGCAGCCATCCCGGCAGAGCCAGAGCTACCCTCGGGCACCATCATCAAGTCGCCCATGGTGGGTACTTTTTATCGCGCCTCGTCGCCCGGTGCGGACCCCTTTGTCTCGGTGGGCACCGCTGTGAAAGAAGGCCAGGCGCTTTGCGTCATTGAGGCCATGAAGCTGATGAACGAAATTCCCTCGGATGTCTCCGGCGTGATCAAAGAGGTTCTGGTCGAAAACGGCCAGCCTGTTGAGTTTGGTCAGCCGCTCTTTGTTATCGCTTAAGCCGAGATCACCCAACCATGGCCCTTTTTGAAAAAGTATTGATTGCGAATCGGGGCGAGATCGCGCTCCGAATTCAGCGTGCCTGCCGCGAGCTTGGCATCAAGACCGTTGTAGTGCATTCCGAGGCCGACACCGACGCCAAGTATGTGAAGCTTGCCGACGAATCAGTCTGCATTGGGCCCGCACCATCGCGTCAGAGCTACCTGAACGTGCCGGCCATCATTGCGGCGGCCGAAGTGACCGATGCGGAGGCGATTCATCCAGGCTACGGCTTTCTGTCAGAAAACGCTGACTTTGCTGAGCGGGTCGAAAAAAGTGGCTTCAAATTTATCGGGCCAACCGCCGATGTCATTCGTACCATGGGTGACAAGGTGGCCGCCAAGAGAGCCATGATCGCGGCGGGCGTGCCCTGCGTTCCCGGCTCCGACGGTGCGCTGCCGGACGACCCCAAGGAAATTGTGCGCATCGCCCGCGCCGTGGGTTACCCCGTGATCATTAAAGCTTCGGGTGGTGGTGGCGGCCGGGGTATGCGCGTGGTGCATACCGAAGCAGCCCTGCTTAACGCCGTGGCCACCACCAAGGCCGAGGCGGCAGCCGCCTTTAACAACCCCGAGGTCTACATGGAGAAATTCCTGGAGAACCCTCGGCATATCGAGATTCAGATCCTTGCCGACCACTTCGGCAATGTCGTTCACCTGGGCGAGCGTGACTGCTCGATGCAGCGTCGCCACCAGAAGGTTCTTGAAGAGGCGCCCGCGCCCAAGCTTCTTGCCAAGCTGCGTGACCGAACCGGTGATCGATGCGCCGAGGCCTGCCGGCGAATTGGCTATCGGGGTGCCGGAACCATCGAGTTTCTGTTTGAGAACAACGAGTTCTATTTCATTGAAATGAATACCCGTGTTCAGGTGGAACACCCTGTCACCGAACTGATCACGGGCATTGACATCGTTCAAGAACAAATCCGGGTGGCCAGCGGCGAGCGGCTTCGGTTCAAGCAAAAAGACATTGCCTTCAAGGGGCACGCCATTGAATGCCGAATCAACGCCGAGGACCCTTACAAGTTCACGCCTTCACCCGGAAAGATTCTGAATTGGCATGCGCCCGGCGGCCCCGGTGTTCGGGTGGATTCCCATGCCTACAACGGCTATGTGGTGCCCTCGCACTATGACTCCATGATTGCCAAGATCATTGTTTATGGCGACACCCGTGCCCAGGCCATTGCCCGGATGCAGATTGCGCTTTCGGAAACCATCGTCGAGGGCATTCAGACGAATGTG
>JBBAQV010000052.1:0-7824 GCA_040400125.1 Burkholderiaceae bacterium | reverse complement strand
CGTGTTCGGAGAGATTGATCGATGACCTTGCCCACACCAACCCAACTCTCGCTGATGGAACGCCCCTCGGAGCCTCTGTTGTCTTCGGCGGCGTATCAAAAGATTGATCGCGAGATTGCGAAGTACCCTGCAGACCAGCGGCAGTCGGCAGTGATGGCCTCTCTGGCCATTGCCCAGACTGAGAAAGGCTGGCTCTCGCCCGAGGTGATTGCTGAAGTGGCCGGCTATCTCCGCATGCCAGCCATTGCTGTGCACGAGGTGGCCACCTTCTACACCATGTACAACACCCGACCCGTGGGCCAATTCAAGCTCACGGTTTGCACCAACCTTCCTTGTGCCTTACGCAGTGGCAATCATGCGGCGGAATACCTTAAGGCGAAGCTGGGTGTTGGATTCAATGAAACCACCGCCGACGGACTCTTCACGCTTAAAGAGGGCGAATGCATGGGCGCCTGCGGTGATTCTCCCGTCATGACGGTCAACAACCATCGGATGTGCAGCTGGATGGACAATGACCGAATCGACGCCCTGATTGATGAACTTCGACACGCAAGCCGTAACGAATCCAAGCCGGAGGTTAGCCAATAATGGGCGCACCCGAGATCCCCCTCATCGACACCTGTTTTCATGGCCGTCACATTTCACCCCAGATCCTTGCGGGCGTGACCCCGGACGGATGGCACCTCAAGGATTATCAATCCAGGGGCGGCTACGAGGCCTTAAAGAAAATCCTTCGCACGGGCATGACACCAGAACAGGTGATCGCCGAAGTGAAGGCCTCGGGCCTTCGCGGGCGGGGCGGAGCGGGTTTCCCAACCGGATTGAAGTGGAGTTTCATGCCCGCGAAGCTTCCCATTCAGAAGTACCTCGTTTGCAACTCGGACGAAGGTGAACCGGGAACCTTTAAAGACCGGGACATTCTTCGCTACAACCCCCACTGTGTCATTGAGGGCATGGCGATTGCGGCCTATGCCATGGGCATTTCGGTGGGCTACAACTACATTCACGGCGAGATCTGGGAAACCTACGAGCGCTTTGAAGAGGCACTCGAGGAAGCGAGGGCGGCGGGCTTGCTTGGCGACAACATCCTGGGTTCAAAGTTTTCGTTCCAGCTCCATGCCCACCACGGCTACGGGGCCTACATCTGTGGCGAGGAAACCGCGCTCTTGGAATCCCTTGAGGGCAAGAAGGGGCAGCCCCGATTCAAGCCACCATTCCCCGCAAGCTACGGCCTTTACGGGAAACCCACCACGATCAACAACACCGAAACCTTCGCTGCGGTGCCATGGATCATTCGCAACAGCGGCGAACAGTATCTTGCGGTGGGTAAGCCGAACAATGGCGGCACCAAAATCTTTTCCGTTTCGGGTGACGTCGAGCGTCCCGGCAACTACGAGATTCCGTTGGGGACGCCTTTTGCCAAGCTCTTGGAACTTGCTGGCGGCATGCGTGATGGACGGCGCTTAAAGGCGGTCATCCCTGGCGGTTCATCGATGCCGGTGTTGCCTGCTGACATCATGATGGCCACCGACATGGATTACGACTCGATTGCGAAGGCGGGTTCGATGCTGGGCTCAGGCGCGGTGATCGTGATGGATGAGACCCGCTGCATGGTGCGGTGCTTGCTGCGCTTGTCGTATTTTTATTACGAAGAGTCCTGCGGACAGTGCACACCCTGTCGCGAGGGTACCGGCTGGCTCTGGCGGATGGTTCAGCGCATTGAGGCAGGGCAGGGAACGATGGACGATCTCGATCGTCTCGATGAGGTCGCCGCCAACATTCAAGGCCGCACCATCTGCGCCTTGGGCGATGCAGCCGCCATGCCCGTTCGTGCCTTCCTGAAACACTACCGTGATGAATTTGCGCATCACATTGAACACAAGCGTTGTCTTGTGCCCGATTACCTCTAAGCAATGGCATTGTGAATTCGAAAGACTCCGGACATGGTTGAACTCGAGATTGATGGCAAAACGGTGGAAGTCGCTGAGGGCAGCATGGTCATGGATGCTGCGACCAAGCTTGGCCTTTACGTTCCCCATTTCTGTTATCACAAGAAACTCTCGATCGCGGCCAACTGTAGGATGTGCCTGGTGGAGGTTGAAAAAGCGCCCAAGCCCTTGCCGGCCTGTGCCACGCCGGTCACCGCTGGAATGAAGGTCTTCACCTCGTCACCTAAGGCCAAGCAGGCCCAAAAGAGTGTGATGGAGTTTCTGCTGATCAATCATCCCCTTGACTGCCCTATTTGCGACCAGGGTGGCGAATGCCAGCTTCAAGATCTCGCGGTGGGATATGGTCCGTCCGCCTCGCGTTACACCGAGGAAAAGCGTGTGGTCTTTCACAAATCGATGGGCCCGCTGATCTCTGCAGAAGAGATGAGTCGCTGCATCCACTGCACCCGCTGCGTGCGCTTTGGCCAAGAAATTGCCGGTGTCATGGAACTGGGCATGGCGGGTCGTGGCGAACATTCCGAGATCATGTCGTTCGTGGGCAACGCCGTGGAGAGCGAACTGTCAGGGAACATGATCGACATCTGCCCTGTGGGGGCGTTGACCAGCAAGCCTTTCCGGTATTCGGCGCGCACCTGGGAACTCTCGCGCAAGCGCTCAGTCAGCCCACACGACAGCATCGGCAGCAACATCGTGGTTCAGTCGAAAGGCCATGAAGTCAAACGTGTCGTGCCCCTTGAAAACGAAGCGGTGAATGAATGTTGGATCTCTGATCGTGATCGATTCAGCTACGAGGCCTTGAACTCTGAATCACGTCTGACCAAGCCAATGGCCAAAGACGCCGATGGCCAGTGGCAGGAGATCAGCTGGGAAGAGGCTCTCAACCGGGCGGCCACAGCCATGAAAGCGGCGGCCGACCGTGGCCCCAACCGTTTGAGAACGCTGCTGTCATCCAACAGCACCCTCGAGGAAATGGCGCTTGCTGCATCGCTCACCCGTGCACTCAAGAGTGATTCCGTTGACTTTCGCCCTCGCCTGGGTCAAGCGGGGTTTGATCATAGCTTTGTGGGTACGCCGTCGCTGGGAATGCCGCTTGCGGATGTTAGCCAGCTTGAGCGCGCTCTTGTGGTCGGGTCCTTCCTTCGCCAAGACCACCCATTGTTGGCTCAGCGCCTTCGTCAGGCCGTGCGTCACGGGGCGTCTGTGGCCACTTTGCACGCCGTCGCCCAAGATCTTCTGATGCCCACCGCCCACCAGTGGGTGGCTTCACCTGCCCAATGGGCTCAACTCCTTGATCAGATCACCGCTGCAGTCTGTGACGCCAAGGGCTTGACTCGGCCGACGACGCACAGCCACGTCAAACCCTCGGTCGAGGCGCAGTCGATTGCCAGCATGATGTTGAGCGCAACGGAGCCAGAAACGCAGTCGGCCGTGTTCTTGGGCAATAGCGTCTTGTCGCACCCTGAAGCTGCCTCCATCTGGCTTGCTGCGCAGAATCTTGCCGAGACTCTTGGGGCAAGAATTGGATTCACCGTCGAGGGTGGCAACGGCGTGGGTGGCTATTTCGCGAAAGCACGTCCCACCTCCGATGGCCTTGATGCGGCCGCCATGTTTGATCGTCAGGCCGACACCTTTCTCTTGGTGGGCATTGACCCGGTGATGGACTGTGGCAACCCCCACCAGGCGCATCAATCTCTGAAGGCGGCGAAGTCGGTGATCGGTCTTACCGCGTTCAAAGACGGCATCATGGATGTTGCACACTTGGTGCTTCCCATCGCGCCATTCACGGAAACCTCGGGTACTTACATCAGCTGCGAGGGAAGGGTGCAGACCACGCAGGCCGTTGTTCGTCCCAGAGGCGAGGCAAGGCCCGGCTGGAAGGTTCTTCGTGTTTTGGGCAATCTTGTGGGTGCTGAAGGGTTTGATCAGGAATCGTCCGAAGACGTTCGACGCCAGGTGATTGGCGATATTTCCTCTGGAAGCTGCCTTGGCGGTCTTTCTGCCAAAGTTCAGCCGAGTCTCGAAACCTCGGCGGCGGCGTCGGTGCTCGCCGCGTCGGCACCGGGCAGTCTGATTCGAATTGCCGACGTTCCCATCTATCGAAGCGACTCAATGGCACGTCATGCGGAATCTCTTCAGGCCACGTCAGCGAGTGCCGTGCCGAAGGCTCGCATGCATCCTGCGGACCTGCTTGAGCTTGGCCTTGCTCAGGGTTCAACCGTGAAGCTCACCCAGGCTGATCGCGCCCAGACCGTGCTTGAAGTGATGGCCGACCCGACCGTTGGGCGTGGCGTGGTTCGTGTCGCAACCGCCCATGCCAAAACGGCCAAGCTTGGCGCCATGATCGGCGCGGTCACGGTGGAGGCTGCCTAAGATGCAGGATCTCATCGAGAGCATCAATATTCTCGGAGCCTCGGCCTTGGGCGACGCATGGCCGGTGGTCTGGATTCTCATCAAAATCGTTGCCGTGGTGCTGCCGATCCTTGGCTGCGTGGCCTACCTCACGCTATGGGAACGAAAACTGATCGGTTGGATGCACATTCGACTTGGCCCGAATCGGGTTGGGCCACTCGGCCTACTGCAGCCCATTGCCGACGCCCTGAAGCTGATGACCAAAGAAATCATCATGCCTTCGCAGGCGAGCAAAGGGCTCTACATTCTGGGTCCGATCATGACCATCATGCCGGCCATGGCCGCCTGGGCGGTGATGCCCTTGGGTCCCGATGTGGTTCTTGCCAACATCAATGCCGGGCTTTTGCTGCTTTTGGCGATCACCTCCATGGAAGTCTATGGCGTCATCCTTGCCGGATGGGCTTCGAATTCAAAATACGCATTCCTTGCCGCCATGCGCGCCTCGGCTCAGATGGTGTCTTATGAGTTGGCGATTGGCTTTGCGCTTGTTTCAGTGTTGATGGTTTCGGGAAGCCTGAACCTCACGGCGATTGTGGTGGGACAACAAGAAGGCTTTTTTGCCAATGAACTTGGTCTGAACTTTCTGTCCTGGAATTGGCTGCCGTTGCTTCCTGTGTTTGTCGTGTACTTCATCTCGAGTGTGGCCGAGACCAATCGTCATCCGTTTGATGTGGTTGAAGGTGAATCCGAGATCGTGGCCGGGCACATGGTGGAGTATTCCGGGATGGCCTTCGCCGTGTTCTTCCTGGCCGAATACGCCAACATGATCCTTCTTTCTGCGCTTGCCGCCATCATGTTTTTGGGCGGCTGGGACGCGCCAGTGGCCGGTCTTGACTTCATCCCCGGCTGGATCTGGCTTGGTCTAAAAACCTTCCTGGTGGTGAGCACCTTCATCTGGATGCGCGCCTCATTTCCACGTTACCGCTACGACCAGATCATGCGTCTGGGCTGGAAGATCTTCATCCCGGTGACCCTGGTCTGGCTGGTGGTGATCGGCGCCTGGATGCAAACCCCTTGGTCCATCTGGTGAGCGGAGCCTCAACATGAATAACTTCATCACCTTCCTTCGTTCGTTCATGCTGCTGGAGATGCTTCGGGGCATGGCCCTGACGGGGCGTTACCTGTTTAAGCGAAAGATCACCATTCAGTACCCGGAAGAAAAAACGCCCATGTCACCGCGTTTTCGCGGCCTGCATGCGCTGCGACGCTACCCCAACGGTGAAGAGCGTTGCATCGCCTGCAAGCTCTGCGAGGCCGTATGCCCCGCCCAGGCCATCACGATTGAGTCGGATGTGCGCGCTGACGGAAGTCGGCGTACTACTCGTTACGACATTGATCTCACCAAGTGTATTTTCTGCGGCTTTTGTGAGGAGAGCTGCCCGGTGGACTCCATTGTCGAAACCCACATTCACGAATACCACGGCGAGAAGCGTGGCGATCTCTACTTCACCAAAGAGATGCTTCTTGCAGTGGGCGACCGTTACGAACAAGAGATTGCGGCGGCTCGAGAAGCCGACGCAAAGTACCGATGAACCCAGGATGCCCCGTCCCATTTAGGCCTCGCTTCCATGTTTGATGTCAACCTTTCTTTTTTCTACGTCTTTGCAGCGATTCTTGTCTTCGCTGCACTGCGTGTGATCACGGCGAAGAACCCAGTTCACGCGGCGCTCTATCTTGTCTTGAGCTTTTTCAGTGCCGCAGCCATCTGGCTCTTGCTCTATGCGGAATTTCTGGCCATTACCCTGGTGCTGGTCTATGTCGGGGCGGTGATGGTCTTGTTTTTGTTTGTGGTGATGATGGTCGATCTGGATATTGAAAAGATGCGACAAGGCTTCTGGGCGAATCTTCGCGTGGCGCTTCCGGTGGGCGGGCTGATCATTTTTGAAATGGCGGTCGTGCTGATTCGCAGCTTCAATGTGCAGCAGTCCTCGGTCGCCCCCTTGCCAGAGGGTTACGACAACACGCGGGCGTTGGGTCAGCTGATCTACACGCAGTACGTCTACGCCTTTGAGATTGCCGCCGTGATCTTGTTGGTGGCCATTGTGGCGGCCATCGCGCTGACGCTTCGTCGCCGTAAGGACACCAAGGGTCAGAACCCTGCTGATCAGGTGCGTGTGCGGGCGAAAGATCGTCTGCGTATGGTGTCCATTCCCGCAGCTAAGCCGGCGGAGACTTTGGCTAGCCAAGACCCGAATGCTGCAGCCGAGCAAGCTTCTTCGAAAGAGGGTGCATGATGCTGACGCTTGCACACTTTCTCACGCTGGGCGCCATCCTGTTCACACTCAGTGTGATCGGCATCTTTATGAACAGGAAGAATCTGATCGTCTTGCTCATGGCCATTGAACTCATGCTCTTGGCCGTCAACATGAACTTCATCGCGTTCTCTCACTTTTTAGGCGACACGGCAGGGCAGATCTTCGTGTTCTTCATCCTGACGGTGGCGGCCGCCGAGTCGGCCATTGGCCTGGCCATCTTGGTCGTGCTCTTTCGTAATCTCAATACGGTTGAAGTTGAAGAACTCGACCAGCTTAAAGGCTAAGTCGTATGAAGTCTCTCTACCTTCTTGTTCCCCTGGCACCCCTGATTGGCGCCATGATTGCTGGCCTTTTTGGCAAGGCGATTGGCCGAGCCAATGCACACCGGGTGACGATTCTTGGGGTTTTGGTTTCGTTGGTTGCATCGATCATCGTCTTTCAAGACGTGATGGCGGGTAATACCTTCAATGGTTCGGTCTACACCTGGGCGGTGATTGGTTCGCTCACCATGGAGGTGGGCTTTCTCATTGACAGCCTATCGGCCACGATGATGGTGGTGGTGACCTCGGTGTCGCTGGCCGTGCATGTCTACACCATTGGCTACATGAAGGACGACCCAGGGTATCAGCGCTTCTTTAGCTACATTTCGCTGTTCACCTTTTCAATGTTGATGTTGGTGATGAGCAATAACTTCCTGCAGCTTTTCTTTGGCTGGGAAGCGGTGGGTTTGGTGTCGTATCTGCTAATTGGCTTTTGGTACACGAAGCCCACAGCCATTCATGCCAATCTGAAGGCCTTTCTGGTGAACCGGGTGGGGGACTTTGGCTTCATTCTTGGCATTGGTTTGGTGCTGGCCTATGCGGGCTCGCTGGATTACGCGCAGGTTTTTCAGGCGGCACCCACGCTCCAGACCAAAACCATCTCCCTCATTCCCGGGGTGGAGTGGCCGCTTCTTGCGGTGGCATGCATCTGTCTGTTCATCGGGGCCATGGGCAAGTCAGCCCAGTTTCCTTTACATGTCTGGCTACCGGACTCCATGGAGGGCCCCACGCCAATTTCTGCCCTGATTCATGCGGCGACCATGGTGACCGCAGGCATTTTCATGGTGGCCAGAATGTCGCCGCTTTTTGAGCTCAGTGACGTGGCCCTTTCCTTTGTTCTGATCATTGGCGCCATCACCGCGCTCTTCATGGGCTTTCTGGGAATCATTC
>JBBAQV010000051.1:0-7869 GCA_040400125.1 Burkholderiaceae bacterium | reverse complement strand
AGTTTTCACGAATGCGGTCTGCGACTACCACGGATTCGTTCACTGAATAACCCAGCACCGCAAGGATAGCCGCCAAAACCGAGAGCGAGAATTCCCATTGAAAGGCCGCAAAGAAGCCGACGATGATGATCACATCATGAAGGTTGGCAATGATGGCCGCCACGGCAAACTTCCATTCGAAACGGATGGCAAGATAAATCATGATGCCAACAACCACAAAAAAGAGTGCAAGCGCGCCGTCAGCAGCAAGCTCTTCACCAATCTGTGGCCCCACGAATTCTACCCGGCGCATTTCAACGCCAGGATTTGCCGCCTTTAGAGCATCAATCACTTTGCGGCTTTGCTCGGCCGTGGCCTTCGCAGTTGCTTGGGCATCGTCGCTTGAAGGACCGCCTCGAATGGGCAGACGAATCAAGAGGTCGCGAGAAGTTCCGAAGTTTTGTACCTGCGCGTCGGCATAGCCAAGGTCCTCAACCACAATCTTTCGCACATCATTGATTGGGGCCGCCTGAGGGTAAGAGACCTCCATGACGGTTCCGCCTGTGAACTCGATCGAAAGGTGGAGGCCACGAAAGGCAATGAAAAAAACAGCCGCCACAAAGGTGAGCATGGAGATGATGTTGAACACCACTGCATGACGCATGAAGGGGATGTCGCGCTTAACTCTAAAAAATTCCATCTTGGATACCCCTTTAGCCGATTGACAGCTTGGTGAGTTTTTTCTTGCCGCCGTACCAGAGGTTGACAATACCGCGTGAGAAAAATACCGCTGAGAAAATCGAGGTGATAATCCCGAGACAGTGAACCACAGCGAAGCCCCGGACCGGACCAGAGCCAAAAACCAGCAGCGCAATTCCGGCAATCAAGGTAGTGATGTTAGAGTCAAGAATAGTGGCCCAGGCTCGGTCATAGCCTTCCGAAATGGCTTTCTGTGGCGTGGCGCCAGCAGCAAGTTCTTCCCGAACCCGTTCATTGATCAACACATTGGCATCCACAGCCATTCCAAGCGTCAAGGCGATGGCGGCAATGCCCGGCAAAGTGAGTGTTGCCTGCAAGATCGACAGCATGGCAAAAAGCAGCAACAGGTTCACCACAAGCGCGGCAACGGAAGCCACGCCAAAAAACATGTAATAGGCCAACATGAAGATGGCCACGGCAACAAAGCCATAAAGCGTGGAGTTAAACCCCATCTTGATGTTGTCAGCACCAAGGCTTGGCCCAATGGTGCGCTCTTCAACAATTTCCATCGGTGCAGCCAAGGACCCAGCACGAAGCAGCAGAGCTGTATCTGCAGCCTCCACGGTGTTCATCTGACCCGAGATCTGAACCCGGCCACCGGGAATTTCGCCCCGAATCACGGGGGCAGTAATGACCTCACCCTTTCCTTTTTCGATAAGAAGAATGGCCATGCGCTTGCCAATATTTTCCCGGGTGATGTCGCGGAAAATTCGTGCGCCTTTGGAATCAAGGGTAAGGTGAACCGCGGCTTCGCTGGGATTTTGGGAATCAAACCCAGCCTGCGCGTCGGTCAGGTTTTCACCGGTAAGCACCACTTCTTTTTTCAGCAAAATGGGGCCGCCGCCGCGCTCGCTGAACATCTCCAGGCCACCTGGCGCACGGCCTGAGGCAAGCGCATTCAGGGCTTCTAGGCTGTCGTCCACCATTCGGATTTCAAGGGTTGCGGTACGGCCTAAGATGTCTTTTGCTTTCGCCGTGTCTTGCACGCCAGGAAGCTGCACCACAATTCGCTCAGGGCCTTGCTGCTGAATCACCGGTTCAGCCACGCCAAGTTCGTTGACTCGGTTCGAAAGCGTGGTGATGTTTTGTTTAATGGCGTAATCACGCACACGCTTTTCGGTTTCAGGCTTCATCACCCCCAAAAGCGAAGGCTCGCCTCCCAGGGTGATTTCCGACCAAGCAAGGTCAGCCATCTGGGTCATCAGAATGCCGCGTGCACGTTCACGAATTTCCGCGTCACGAAAACGAATTTCCAGCCCACGGCTGGTCCGCTCCACACCAAGGTGGCGGACATTCTTGTCACGAAGGGTGTTTCTCGCATCACCCACATAGGTATCAAGGCGCTTGCTCACTGCCGCGGGAATATCCACCTGCATCAGGAAGTGGACACCGCCTCGAAGATCAAGGCCAAGGTACATGGGAAGCGCACGCATGGCGGAAAGCCAGTCGGGCGAACTTGAAATCAAGTTCAGAGCAACGGTGTAACGGGGATCAGCTGGGTCTGCGTTCAGCGCCTTTTCAATGGCGTCGCGGGCTTTCAGCTGGGTGTCGGTGTCAGGAAGCCGCACCCGGACACTTGTGCCTTCAAGCTTCGCACCGTCATTCGTCAAGCCCGCAATTTCCAGTGCCCGATCAACTCTCTGGGCGATCTCCTGGTCCACCTTCACCGTCGTTTTTGCGCCGGAGACCTGGACGGCGGGGGCTTCGCCATAGAAATTCGGCAAGGTGTAAAGAAGACCAAATAGAAGGGCGACCACCATGACGGCGAGACGCCAGATCGGGAGCTTATTCAACGGTGTTAAATCCCTTTGATCGTGCCCTTGGGCAGCAAGGTCTGAACCGCCTGCTTCTGCAGGTGAATCAGGGAAGGGGTTTCAGTTCCGATGTCGATCGTGACATAGGCGTCTGACACATTGGTGACCTTACCCACAAGCCCGCCGGAAGTGATCACCTCATCACCCTTGGCCAGCGCAGCGATCATGGCTTTGTGCTCTTTGGCGCGCTTCATCTGGGGGCGAATCATCAGGAAATACAAAACCACGAACATCAAGATGAGGGGCAAAAAGCTCATCACGGAACCTTCGGCAGAACCGGCTGCCTGGGCAAAAGCTGGGCTGATCAACACGGGCAATGCTCCTTCAGAAATGAAGCGGTAAGTATAGCCTTGGGGCTTGGCGGCGTCATGGGCCGCCCGTCATGGTTTTCGGGGGGCTAGACGCCCCGCGCGCGGTCCTGGTGGAACTGGCGTCGCCAGGCCTGAAAACGCCCCTCTTGAATGGCGGCGCGCATCTGACGCATGAGGTCCAAATAGAAAAAGAGGTTGTGCTGGGTGGCAAGCTGGGCCGCAAGGATTTCCTGAACCTTGTTCAGATGATGCAGGTAAGACCGCGTGAAGGCGGGCCGGTCGTCGCCATGGGAGACGGGGCTGCAGACCGGACAGCCGCAGCTTGCATCCAAAGGCTGCATGTCGTCTTTGTAACGCGAGTTTCGAATTTTGACATCGCCATAGCGCGTGAAAATCCAGCCGTTTCGAGCATTCCGGGTGGGCATGACACAGTCGAACATGTCCACCCCTTGGGCCACCCCCTCCACCAGGTCTTCAGGAGTGCCCACACCCATGAGGTAACGGGGTTTGTTTTCCGGAAGCCGGTGGGCGGTGTGGTCAAGAATTCGAAGCATGTCTTCCTTGGGCTCGCCCACCGAAAGCCCGCCAATGGCGTAGCCCGGAAAGTCCATCGCGACCAGACTATCAAGCGATTCCTGCCGAAGGTCTTCCATCATTCCACCCTGCACAATGCCAAAGAGCGCATTGGGGTTCGCAAGCCGCTCGAACTCTGTTTTGGATCGCCTGGCCCAACGCATGGAAAGCCTCATCGATTCCGCCGTCTGATGTCGATCCGAAGGGTAAGGGGTGCATTCGTCAAAGACCATCACGATGTCCGAATTCAGCACCGTTTGAATGCGCATGGATTCTTCAGGAGTGAGAAAAAGCTTGTCTCCGTTCACCGGGGATTGAAAGGCCACCCCTTCTTCAGAGATCTTTCGAAGGTCGCCCAGGCTCCAGACCTGAAATCCGCCAGAATCCGTAAGAATTGGGCGAGACCAGTTCATGAATCGATGAAGCCCTTCATGGGCGGAAACCACAGATAGCCCCGGGCGTAGCCAGAGATGAAAGGTGTTACCCAGAATAATCTGCGCACCGATGGATTCAAGGTCTCTTGGGGCCATGGCCTTCACCGACCCATAGGTTCCCACCGGCATAAAAATGGGTGTGGTCACCTCGCCATGGGCCAGGGTGAGCTTGCCCGCGCGGGCCCGGCCTTCGGTGGCTTGCAATTCAAACTTCATGACGAGTGAACTGGGTGAATCATGGTGGCGGTCTTCAAAAGTGCAGCTTCACTTCACGCTTGCGAGCGCTGCAAGAACATGGCGTCACCATAGCTAAAAAAGCGGTAACGCTGGGCAATGGCATGGGCATAGATCTCATGCATTCTGTCATAGCCCACAAAGGCGGCAACCAACATCAGAAGTGTGGACCGAGGCAGGTGAAAGTTGGTGAGCAGGGCGTCCACCACCCGAAAGGAATAACCGGGCTTAATGAAAATGTCCGTTTCCCAGCTGCCTGCGCGAATGAGGCCAGGCTTATCCGCAAGCGCGGCCGATTCAAGTGTGCGAAGGCTTGTGGTGCCCACGGCAATCACACGGCGATGATCCTTTCGTGCCTGAGCAATCAATTCCGCGGTGGCTTCGGGAACCTCACACCATTCGCTGTGCATGCGATGCTCGTCCAGGTTTTCAGTTCGAACGGGCGCAAAAGTGCCGGTGCCCACATGCAGGGTTACCGCAGCGCGATGCACACCGGCGGCATCCAGGGCTTGCAGCATGGCTTCATCGAAGTGAAGCCCAGCGGTTGGCGCAGCCACCGAGCCGGGCTCTTGGGCGTAGACGGTTTGATATCGGCGTGAATCTTCTTCGTCGGGCTTGTGCGTGATGTAGGGCGGCAAAGGAATCTCGCCCTGACGATTCAGCACGTCTAAAACCGGCTGATCAAACCGAAGCCGAAACCGATCGTCGTGCAAGGGGTCTCGGCCAAGCACCTCAATCACGCATCCTTCAGCATGGATGAACGAGCCGGGTGCTGGCTTTTTGCTGACCCGAAGCAGAACACTGGCCTCGTGTAAAGAAAGAATTCGTTCCACCAGAATTTCAACCTGGCCACCCGTTTCCTTGATGGCATAAAGCCTTGCAGGAATCACCTTCGAGGTGTTGAACACCAGAACATCACCCGGATGCACGAGGTTTAACAAATTTTTGAAGTGAGCGTCATTGAAACCACTGTTTGTGGGAACCAACAAACGACTGGCCGAACGCTCGGCAGCCGGGTGCTGCGCAATCAGTTCCGGCGGCAAAGTGAAATCAAAATCAGAGAGCGAATAGTTCATGAATGACGCTAAGTTAATTGCCAATCAACATGGCCGAGCCAAGCCCGCCAGCGGCAGGAATGCAGGCAAGCCCCAGGCTTCCCTTGGGCTTGGATTGCAATTCCCAGAAAAGGTTGCCCACAAGCACAGCACCGGATGCGCCAATGGGGTGCCCTGCCGCCAGAAGTCCGCCCCGCGCATTCACCATCTGGGCAGGAAAACCCAAGGCTTGGTGATGATGCAAGGCCTGCGCCGCGAACGATTCCATAATTTCCACCGCACGAATCTTGTCATGCAATCTTCTGGGAAGTCTTGCTAAAAGCTTTTTGGCCGCATCAAGCCCCGCCAAAGCAGGCTGACTGGGGTCCCCCCCCGTGGATTCAAAATCCAGAATTTCGATGGGCCGAATGTCGGAGCAAGCCACCCCTGCCGCCGCTGTTTCGTCTCCAATCACCAAGGCCGCTGCACCATCGGACTCGGGCGCCACCGTGGCCGCCGTGATGGCATAAGCCCCAGGGCGAATCAGCGGGGGGAATCGCCGAAGGGTCTGCGCACGAAGATCCCGCGCATAGGTGTCGACCCGCGAGGCCTTTCGGTGGCTTTCAATCGCCCATGCCTCTTGGCGTTTACGGGTGATACGAAAATGATCGGCATAGTTCTGTGCGGCCATAAGCACGGGTGGATCACGATCAGCCCAGGGTGAAAACTGCGCCTGCTGATAAGGCTGAACACCCGCGGCTGTTTTTCGAGATCGCTGCGGCGCCTGGCTAAAACTCTCGGCGCCGCCCGCCAACACCAGCTGGTTTTTGCCTGAATTAATGAGTGATACGGCAAGTGCAATGGCGTCCATCCCGCCGCAACACTGGGTGTCCACGGTCAAACCAGGAACCTCGTCGCCAAAAGCCCACAGTGCGGCAACACGCGCAGGGTTGCCACCGGCGGCTAATGCATTGCCAAGAATGACCTGTTCCGGCTTTTGGTCAAAGCCCGTCCAGGCATGGCGCAAAGCCAATCCCGCAAGCTCGTGCAAGGGAGTGTCTCGATGAATGCCGCCCTTCGGTGAAATCACCGTTCGTGCAGCAGCAAGAATGAATGCGGGCATTAGCCGAGCGCCTTTCGGATGGCTGCGAAATCAGTTTTGCCGGTGGCGGTGGTGGGCCAATCGGCAAGCGGCCGATAGTCTCTTGGAATCTTGAAGTCTTCAAGCAAGGGACGAAGATGGTCGATCAGAATCTGTCGAAGCGGATCATCAGAGGGCTGCGTAAGCTGGACCACGGCAAGCAGCCTCTCGCCGCGCTGATCATCAATTTGACCCAGCACGGCCGCACGCTGAACCCACGGGTGGGATTCAAGTGCCTCTTCAATTTCCTCAGGGTAGAGGTTCTTTCCGCTGACAATCAGCTTGCGGCTTTCGCGGCCGGACAAAAACAGATAGCCACTTTCATCCAGAAAACCATGATCGCCCACGGAAAGCCAACGCCTTCCTTCGGCATCCACCCGTTCAAAGAAATCGGGTGGGTTCGCTGAGTAATAACGCGTAAAGAGCCCTTCTGAGTTGACCCAGATTCTTCCATCAACGATATCAACAGTGACTCCTGAAAAGGGCCGGCCAACCGACCCGACGGGCAGCGCGCTGTCTTTCCCGTGCTTGGCCACGGAGACAAAACTTAGCTCCGAGGCTCCATAGAACTCACCCACGAGAGCATTGGGGAATTGCTGAGCAAGCCCCGCTGTAAGTTCAGAAAACCAACGTGAGCCCGAAGACAGCACCCAGCGAACGGAGGGCCATGCATTTGACGCATGAGCCTTTGCGCTAACGATTTCCGCGGCGGCCAGCAAAAGTTTTAACTGGGTTGGCACAGCATAGAGCACCGTGGCCTGATGCTTCTGAATCTGTTGCAGCACACGGTCAGGGCGAAAAGCTTCGCTCAGTACCACCGTTGCACCAATGAAGAGCCCGTGACAGACCGCATAAGAGAACAAAGAATGGGCAAGACTTCCCGGAGCAACAATGACGTCGTTCGCGGTGAGCCCAAATTCGGTCCGGTCGGCTTGAAAACTTGCAACCCAGGAGGCCTGTGAGCGTTCATAAAACTTTGCGGCCCCGGTCGAACCGGACGTGGAGCCCACAATGGCTTGGCCCTGATGGAGTTGTTGCAAAGCCTTGATCACGGCATGAATGACTGGCTGATTGGGGTCGAACGTTAATTCGGGTGGGGTCAATAAAGAATCTGTAGTTTGTTGGCCAGAGCCCGTCTGGTTCATTGCCAAAGCCAACTCGCCATAAGTCATCCGCTGATCATCAACAACAAGTGCGATTTTTTCTGCGGGATGTTGGGCGATAACTCTGGTGATTGGGCTCATGGATTCTTTTCAGACACCGGCAGTCAAAATACGCGCTGCTTTGAAACAACCCAGGCGGCGAGACAGGCTTTGATCAGATCGCCCGGAAGAAACGCCAAGGTCACGATGGCCGCTTTGCCAAAGTCCATACCCGCAATGATAGCCAGACCCGGAATGCCGAAGGCATAGATCACCAAGACACCGCCTAGCAGTGAAGCAAAGAGCGCAGCAAGAAATTTTCTTTGCGGCATACCTTCCATCAACCGCCTGCCAAGAAAACCACAGACCCAGGCGCCCGCCACCCAACCCAAGAGAAAGCCCACTGTTGGGCCCATGAAGACACCAAGCCCCCCGCGGCCGCCCGAGA
>JBBAQV010000050.1:0-7923 GCA_040400125.1 Burkholderiaceae bacterium | reverse complement strand
ATCGTTTGAACCGACCCCTTACCAAAGGTTTGGGTGCCAAGAATTTTTGCGCGCCCATGGTCTTGCAAGGCCCCTGCCACAATTTCAGAGGCGGATGCGGAACCACCGTTCACCAACACCACGATGGGAATGGTTTTCGCAAGCGGCGATAGGCTGGCCAGCGGATCTTCTTTGGCGCCGCGATGGTAGTCAGCGGGTGTGGCGAAGTACTTGCGTTTGGCGTCGTCTTGGCGGCCATCGGTCCAGACGACCAACGATTTTTCCGGAAGGAATGCTGCGGACACACCAATGGCTCCGTTGAGTAGCCCACCTGGATCATTTCGAAGATCAAGGACGAGATACTTCAGGCCGCCTTGTTCTGCCGCCAGCTGATTGAAATGCTTGGCCAGATTTTCAACGGTGTGTTCCTGGAACTGGGTGATGCGGATGTAACCCACACCAGGCTCAATCATTTTTGATCGAACGCTACGAATCTGGATGATGTCGCGAGTGATGGTGAATACCAGCGGTTTCGTCTGGCCTTTTCGGCTAATGGTGAGCGTGACCGAAGTCTGTGGCTTGCCGCGCATCAGCTTGACGGCGTCATTTAAGGGAAGCCCCTTGGTCGCTTTGTCGTCAATCTTGATGATGAGATCGCCAGCCTTGATTCCCGCGCGCTCGGCCGGCGTGCCGTCGATGGGGGAGACCACACGCACGAAGCCATCTTCGGTGCCCACCTCAAGGCCAAGGCCACCGAATTCGCCCTGGGTTCCAACCTGCAGTTCTTTGAAGGCGTCTGCATCAAGGTAAGCCGAATGGGGGTCAAGCCCGGTCAACATCCCGCTGATGGCTTCAGTGATGAGCTTTTTGTCTTCAACGGGCTCGACGTAGTTGGACTTGATGGCCCCGTAAACGTCAGCGAACTGGCGCAGCTCTTCGACCGGCAGCGAGAGCTTGGCCTCGCGCTGGGCGACGGCATGAAAGCCGAGGCTGACCAGAATTCCGCTGACCAGTCCCACGGCGACCCAACTGACGACCTGGAGTTTTTTCGGCATAACGTCTTTCATAAAGACTTTGTCTTGCTCATTCACCGAAAGTTTAGGCGCTTTTCGCCTTGCCTTGGTTAGCAACTGCTGCCATGGCCGCCTCAATGACCGCAGGATCGGCAAGGTATTGGCGCTCAATAAAGCCAAGGTTTTCATCGAGCCTGATTTCCAGGGGCTGGGCCGTGGGGATGTTCAGGGCAATGATGTCGGATTCGGACATTTTTTCCAGGTATTTGATCAAGGCCCGGATCGAGTTCCCGTGGGCGGCAATGATGATCCGCTCCCCTGCCCGAACCTTGGGTGCGATCACGGTTTCCCAGAGCGGGGTGACGCGCTCAATGGTGTCTTTGAGGCATTCGGTGGCGGGAAGCAGCGCCGGGTCAATGCCTTGATAGCGGGCATCATGACCTGGCCAGTGCTCGTGGTCCGGGGTGAGTGCTTCGGGGCGAATGTCATAGGCTCTGCGCCATTTGAGCACCTGTTCTTCCCCGTACTTGGCGGCCGTCTCGGATTTGTTTAAGCCCGTGAGCGCCCCGTAATGACGTTCATTCAAACGCCATTCCTTTTCCACAGGAATCCACATCTGGTCGAGGCTGTCGAGCGTGATGCAGAGTGTGCGAATGGCCCGCTTGAGCACCGAGGTGTAGGCCCGATCGAACCGAAACCCTTTCGATTTAAGAAGCTCACCGGCGGTCTTGGCTTCGTCTCGGCCCTTGGCCGTGAGGTCCACATCCACCCAGCCGGTGAAGCGGTTTTCAAGGTTCCACTGGCTCTCGCCGTGGCGTAATAAAACGATGGAGAAAGTTTTGCTCATGCTTGCCATTCTATAATTTGCGGTGTCTTGTCTTTGAACCCTATTTTCCAGAGGATCCCGTGGATTTCTTCTTCGACAACATTATCTTGCTTGTGGCTGCATTTTTAAGCGGTGGCCTTCTTCTCTGGCCGGTGGTGAGCCGTGGCTCGGGCGCTCTGAATATCAATACGCTTGGCGCCACCCAGCTCCTGAACAGCCAAGATGCGCTTCTGGTCGACCTTCGCGAATCCAAGGAGCTTGCCCGAGGCGCTGCGCCACAGGCCTTCCACGTCCCCATGAGCAGCCTTGCCGCCCAGCTCGACGAGGTAAAAAAACGGGCCACCAAGGGCAAAGAACAGGTCCCCGTGGTGCTCATGTGCCAAAGCGGCTGGCGAGGCATGAAGGCCGGACGGATGCTCAAAAAGGCTGGTATTGCGCAGGTGTTCAACCTCGAGGGCGGCTTCGATGCCTGGCAACAGGCTGGCCTGCCCGTATCCAAACGCAGCTAAACCGGAGAGCACCATGCCCAAAGTTGTGATGTACAGCACGGCCGTCTGCCCTTATTGCCAGCGAGCCGAGATGCTTTTAAAGCAACGTGGCGTCACTGAAATTGAAAAGATTCGTATTGACCTCGACCCTGTGCAGCGCGACGAGATGATGGCCAAAACCGGCCGTCGAACGGTGCCGCAGATTTTTATCGGCGATCGCCATGTTGGCGGATTCGACGACCTTGCTGCGCTTGACCGGGATGGCGGCCTCGCCCCTTTGCTAGCGAGCTAATGTTTTATTGACCCTAAAGAAGAAAGATGGCCATGGCTGAAAAAGCTCAAAAGAAAAATTCTGCGTCGGCAGCACCCAAAGAAGCCGCAGCGCCTAAGCAAGAGGTCACGCCTCAGTTCAATCTGCAGCGCGTCTACCTGAAAGATCTCTCGGTCGAAATTCCTGACGCACCCGCGGTTTTTCTTGACCAGTCCGAGCCCAAGCTTGAGTTTCAGATCGACACCGCTGAGCAAGAACTCCAGGCGGGCCTCTACCAGATCGCGGTCCGCTGCACAGTCACCTGTCGTCTTGGTGATCGGGTGGGTTTCTTGGTGGAAGCAACCCAGGCCGGTATTTTTGAAATTCTTGGTGTGCCCGATGACCAGCTGGAACTGCTCAAGGGAATTTCGTGCCCCGCCATCATCTACCCTTACCTGCGAGCCAACATTGCTGACGTGATTCAGCGTGCAAGCTTCCCGCCAGTGCATCTTGCTGAACTCAACTGGGAGGCGTTCTATCAGCAGCGCTTAAGCCAGGCCGTCGCAGCGAAAGAAACCTCGGACAGCGGCCTGATTCTGCCGAAGAAAAAGTAATGACCCAATCGGCCGTGTTGCCCCGTGTCCTTGTGATCGGAGCAGGTGCCTGGGGCACGGCCGTAGCCATTCATTTCGCGCGCCGCTCGGTTCATGGGCAGGTCACGTTGGTTGGGCGTGACGCCACTCAGATGACCGTGATGCGTGAGCGACGGGAAAACGAAACCTATCTGAAGGGCTTTGCGTTCCCTTCTCAGCTCGGCATCGAGACCGACATTTCGGCGGCCTTAAGAAACTGGCGTGCCCAGCTGCAGGAGCTTCGTCCGTCGGGTCAATCATCGACATCATCAGCATCACCTTCAGATCACGCGTCAGGGCTTTTGATTTTGGCGACACCTCTGTCGGGGCTAACCCAGACGTTAAGTCTTGTTCGCGATGCGCTTGGGCAGGCTCGCGAAGGCGAGGGCTTTGTCTGGCTGGCGAAGGGACTTGCCCTGGATCCGCATGATTCAAAGACGCTGAGATGGCCTCATGAAATGGCCAAAGATGCCTGCCCTGGATGGCCGTGCGGTGCGCTTTCGGGGCCGAGCTTTGCGCAAGAGGTTGCGGCCGGGCTGCCGGTTGCGTTGACTCTGGCCAGTGAAAATCTTGCATGGGCCCGCATGACTGCGCAGCAATGTCACGGAGGGGGCATGCGTGTCTACGCAACTTCAGACCTGATCGGCGTTGAGCTTGGCGGCGCGATGAAGAATGTTCTTGCAATCGCTGCGGGCGTTTGTGATGGCTTGAATCTTGGCGCCAATGCCCGAGCCGCCTTGCTCACCCGCGGCCTTTCCGAAATGGCGCGTCTTGGCCGTGCTATCGGTGCGCAGACGGCAACCTTCATGGGGCTTGCCACGCTTGGTGATTTAATTCTTACTGCCACGGGTGACCTCTCTCGCAATCGGCGTGTGGGACTTGGTCTTGCCAAAGGCCAGCCGCTGGCTCAGGTCGTTCAAGGCCTTGGCCATGTTGCCGAGGGTGTGGCCACGGCGCCGGCGCTGCTGGCCCTGGCTCAGCGACACGGTGTGGATGTGCCCATTACTGAATCCGTGAGCCAGTTGATTGCGGGTCGGTGGTCGGCCTCTCAGGCGATTGAACAGTTGATGTCTCGCGAACCAAGGGATGAACATGTCGGTTAAAACGGTGACGGTATTTTGTGGTTCTCGCGAGGGCAACGACTCCAAGTGGTCGGCCATTGCCGAGTCTTGTGGCCGAGAACTTGCCCAACGAAACCTGGCCTTGGTCTATGGCGGCGGGAGAAACGGTCTGATGGGCGCTGTGGCTCGGGGTGCGATTGCCCAAGGCGGCCAGACGACGGGCGTCATCCCCGAGAGCCTCCTGTCCATTGAGCCCGCAATGGATGGACTCACCGAGCTCCTGGTGGTGGATTCCATGCACACACGCAAATCGATCATGTCCGAGCGTGCTGATGCATTTCTTGTGCTGCCCGGAGGCATTGGCACCTTCGAGGAGTTTTTCGAGACCTGGACATGGCATCAGATTGGGCTGCATACCAAGCCCGTGGTGCTATTGAACGCCTTCGACTACTACACACCGCTATTGGGTTTTCTTGAGCATGCAGTCGGTCTCGGTTTTTTAAAGCCCGGGCATCATCGTCATGTGCGGGTCGCCACTAAGGTGGACGAGGCCTTTGACCTAATTACTTCCGCAAAAGCCTAGCTGCCGCCAGGCCTCATAGGCAGTCACCGCCACAGCATTGGACAAATTCAGGCTGCGATTGCCGGGTCGCATGGCAAGCCGAAGCCGTTGCGAGTCATCGAACCAGGCAAGCTTCTCACCAAGCCCTTTGGTTTCTGAGCCGAAAATGAGCCAGTCCCCTTTCTGGAAACTCACCTGATCGGGCCGGCGAGTTCCTTTGGTGGTGAGGGCGAAGGCTCGACTGGGCTCGGGAGCGGATTGGGTCAGGAAATCATCCCAGCTGGTGTAGGTCTCAAACATGGTGAGCTCGTGATAATCGAGCCCCGCACGTTTCATCTTGCTGTGATCAATCGGAAAGCCAAGCGGACCCACAAGATGAAGCCTTGCACCGGTATTGGCGCAGAGTCGAATCACATTACCGGTGTTCGGCGGAATCTCGGGTTCGACGAGGACGATGTGAAATTCGGGGATGTTTTCTTGCATGAGACTTGGTGGCTATTGGGTTTCGGTCAACTCGGGCGACCACTGCGGCAGCGACCACCAGGCCCCCTGCGGCCTGGATGGCGGCTGCGGCTTCACGGAGTGTCGCGCCGGTGGTCATGATGTCATCGATCAGCAGCACGCGCTTTCCCTGAACTGAGCGGCTGGCAAGAAAGCTGGCGTGAAGGTTATGGGCCCGCCCTTTTCGGCCAAGTTTGGCCTGCCTTTGGGTCCCTTTGGTTTTGCTCAGCCCTTGGCGAGCGACTTTCAAGTTCCAGGCCTGGGACAGCGACTGAGCAATCATGACCGACTGATTAAAGCCCCGATGAGCAAGCCGCGCTGGCGTAAGCGGAATAGGCACAAGGATAGGGTCCTCACCCATCCATGGTTTTGGAAGCTCTCCAAGCAGGTCGCCAAGGGTGCGGGCACGAGACCACTGGCCGCGGAATTTCGCCGAAAAAATAGCGTTGGTCAGGGGTCCGTCATAAGGGGCTCGCCAAAGGACTGGGATGCGATGGCCGGAAACCACCAGGGCGCTTACTCCCCAGCGGGTCTGTCGAAGCTCTTGGGTACAGGACGGACAAATTGTTGACCCCCATGATGTCCTTGGGCAGACCGAGCACGAACCAAGCATTAAGTATCTTGCAATAAAAGTAAGTGCAAGCTTTAATTTTTCTAAAGGGGTTGGATCAGGGGGCTTAGAGGGCACCGATTCAATATACTCAGCAGGTGCAAAAAGATCCCCTCATCCGATCGATTGATCCGCGAGCGATGCGTCAGCAGCTTGCGCGCAGGGGGCCGAAATCCATTCAAGACCACCCTCTTTGGACGGAGGCCAAGGTTCGCCTGGATGAGCGCCTCACCTATATTCGGACGGACCATATTCAGCAGCAGGAACGCCTGCATCACGACCTTGCCAATTTTGGCGAGGCCATGAACCTCCCAGTTCAGTCGCTCCAGATGATCCGGTCGCTGGGACTTTTGGCTTACCTTTCGGACCTTCGGTCAACCCTTGCTTTTTGGGTCCGATCGTTAAAGCCGGGCGGCCTTTTGATGTTCGTAACCCTGGGGCCAGACAGCTTTCGGTCATTCGCCAAAGCCTTGGGCGATGCCGACCAGGCGCGGCATGTGCCTGGCTATCCCGACATGCATGACATCGGAGACGCACTCATTGGCCTGGGTTGCGAGAACCCCGTGATGGATGCGGAGTGGTTGAACCTGAGCTATCCAAGCCCTGAATCGGCACTCGCCGATCTGCGCCTGCTCGGAGGAAATCCCCTGTTCTCGAGGCCTTCTGCACTTTCCGGCCGGGGCTGGCAAGCCCGCTGTTTGAAGGCTATGGAAAGCCTTCGGCTAGAGGGCCGCATCGTGCTTCAGGTTGAACTGGTATTCGGCCACGCCTGGGCCGCCGCCCCGAAATCCGCCGCGAACACCATCGATCAGCAGCAGGTCCAGACCATTCGTTGGGTGGGGAAAGCCCCCAAAAATTTGGCAAGCGACATATAATCCGTCAACTCGGTCATCAGGCTTAAGTCGTTGGGGGGAGCATGGAGACGTCATCGAGATCGTGGGTGCTTCGGCGCAATTGCGTCATGACACCCCGCCAGCTGCTTGTCGCCTTCAGCATCATTGGTGCAGGCACACTGGTCGTCTCTTCCGCATGGGCGCTGTCAGGCGCCTGGCTCGTGATCCCCTTTATGTTGCTTGAGATCGGTGCTTTGGCACTTGCCTTCGTGGTCTATTGCCGCCATGCGCGCGATCACGAACGCATCACGCTTGAGCCCAGCTGTGTCTGTGTTGAGGTGGTACGGGGAGCAACTTCAGATCGAAGGGTGATCCCCAGAGATTGGCTTCGCTGTCAGTTTGATGACACCCGTAAGGGCCTCATTAGGCTGGTCAGCCCGAAGCAGGAATTGGAAGTTGGCCAGTTTGTGGATCAGACCGGCCGCAAGAAGTTTTACGACGAGTTCAGGGCGGCGCTCAGAGGATGTGCGACGCCTGGTTGATTTAACAGCAACAACATTGAGGATGGGGGAGACATTTCAATGGACGGACGGTACAACCTTCAAACGCCCGCAAGCGCCATGGCTGCAGATCTCTACGATCTGCACACATTTTTGTTCTGGCTTTGTGTGGTGATCTTCATCGCGGTCTTCACCGTGATGTTCTATTCCATCTATGCCCATCGGAAATCCAAGGGCCATCGTCCTGCTGACTTTCATGAGAGCACCGCCGTTGAGGTGGCCTGGACGGTGATTCCCCTCTTGATCGTGATTGTGATTGGTGTCTACGCCACCCCCATCGTGATTGCTCAAAAGAACACTGCCGACGCGGACATCACGATTAAAGCCACGGGCTATCAGTGGCGATGGGGCTACGACTACCTGAAGGGTGAAGGACAGGGCATCTCGTTTCTGTCGTCGCTTTCCACCCCTCGCGACCAGATCCTTGGCCTGGCCCCCAAAGGCGAGCACTATCTTTCGGAGGTGGACAACCCCATGGTGGTCCCCGTGGGTAAAAAGATTCGTGTGGTCACCACGGCCAACGACGTCATCCATGCCTGGATGGTTCCTGCCTTCGGTGTGAAGCAAGACGCCATCCCGGGTTTCGTTCGCGACACCTGGTTTAAGGC